>JAFDHW010000153.1 GCA_019308705.1 Deltaproteobacteria bacterium | reverse complement strand
TGGCGCTGCTTGATCAGCACCGGCAACTTCAACATTCAACACGAACCGCCGTATACGGAACCGTACGTACGGTGGTGTGAAAGGGGGGCGGGGCAACCCGCCCCCCTACTCGATCAGGCGGCGCAGTCCTGTTCGGGAAGAAGGATGAGGACGGTGAAAAAGGCGAGGATGGCTTGGTAGCAGGAGGAATAGGGATTGAACCCCGTGACGCCCAGGGATGCCACCACCAGGGGAAACGAAAAAAGCCCGGCGCGCGCGCCCCGGGCCGTGGTGAAGGCTCTTTTGGCCAAAAGGTAATAGACCAGGGCAAAGGCCAACAGCCCGGCCGCCCCCGTGGCGGCCAGGAGCATGACCGGCAGGCTGTGGGCGTGGTAGGCGCTCTGGGAGTACGTGCCCGGGCCGAACAGGGGTTTCACCCGGGCTGTGGCCGCCACGGCCTCGTAGCAGTTCCTGAACGAGGAAACTCCGGAGCCCAGAAGGGGGTTGTCCTGCCATATGCGGACGGAAACCTGCCACATGTACACCCGGTCCCGCAAGGAGCCCAGGTCGCGGAAGTTGTCCCCGACGAAGAAGAGCACGCCCGCAGCGGCCACGCACAAGAGGACCGCCGCCGCCGCCACCGGGGCCTTGCGCCGCCGCCAGGCCAGCAGCGAGCCCACCGTTGCCAGGCCGGCCGCCGCGCCCAGGATGGAGGTGCGGATCCTGGTCTGCAGGGCCTGGCCAAAGGCCAGGGCGCAAAGAGCCAAAAGGGCGATGCGCTTGTTTTGGGAGAGGTTCTTGCCCCCCAGGGCCCATCCCATGAGAAAGGGCGCGGCGTAGGGCATGAGGCTGGCTATGCGGTTGGCCTCCTGCAACTTGTAGATGTAGCGCTCCAGGGAATGGCCCACCAGGTCCCAACCCAACAGGTAGGCGCTGGCGGTGTTTATGGCGGCCGCCGCCACGGCCGCGGCCAGGCCCCGGGAAAGGGTGGAGAACAGGGGCCGCCTTTGCCCCAGGCTGACCACCGCGGCCAAGAACAGGGGAAACCGGACAAGCACCAGGTCGTGGCCCAGGCCCTTGGACCCCGCGCCGTTGGCCACCACGCTTACGGCCGCCACGGCGAACCACCCGAACCAGGCCAGGATCACGGGCTGGGTCTTCAAAAAGGGGAGGGGATTTTCCCGCAACAGGGCAAGGCGAAAGAAGTACAGGAGGCACACCAGGGCCAGGGCGGTCTCGAACACCACGTTGCCCAGCACGATCCCCACCGGCACGAAAGCCGCCGCGCAGGCGCACACCCGGTCGCACGCATCCGCCAACCTGTCCTTGGTTCCTGGATTCACAGGCGGTTTTCGCTTCCTTTTTTACAAACCCAAAGGCTTTATAAGGCGGCATTTCGCCGGAGGCGCCGGGGGGACCGGAGAGGGTGTGGGGGAGGGGCCCGGTCGGGCCCCTCCCCGTGGTCTTTTAGGCCACTTTTTCCACCAGCACCGCGGCGGTGTTGCCAAAGCCGCCGCACAGGGAGGCCAGGCCGTACTTGCCGTCGGGGTGGTCGGTCTTCAGGATGTTCAACAGAGTGATGATGATGCGTGCGCCGGATTCGCCCAGGGGATGGCCCAGGGCTATCGCGCCGCCCCATTGGTTCACCCGGTCGAACGGGGCGTTTTCATTGTCCAGCTTAAGCTCGCGGATGCAGGCCAGGGCCTGGGAGGCAAACGCCTCGTTCAGCTCGATGGCTGCCAAGTCTTCGGGCTTCAGGCCGGTTTTGTCAAAGATTTTCTTCACCGCCACCACGGGACCGATGCCCATGATGGTGGGGTCGCACCCGCCGAACACACCCAGGGAGTACTTGTAGGTGTAGGAAAGACCCAACTCGTCGGCCTTTTCGCGGCTGGCCATGAGCAGCGCGCAGGCACCCTGGGTGAGCGGCGAGGACGTGGCCGCGGTGACCACCCCCTCGGGCTTGAAGGGGCTTACCATGGTCTTCATTTTTTCCGGGTCCAGGGTGTCCCGCACCCACTGGTCGCGGTCCACCACCATCTCGTTGCCCGCTTCGTCCAGGCCTTTCACCGGCACGATCTCGCCCTTGAACTTGCCCGCGTCGCGCGCGGCCGCCGCCTTCTTGTGGGACCATATGGCCATGTTCTCCATGTCTTCACGGGCGATCTTGTACTGCTCAGCCACCTTTTCCGCGGTGTTGCCCATGGGAAGGTCCAAGGGGTTGTACCGGTTGAACAGGTAGGGCGGAAAATCCATGTTCGCGCCCATGGGAACTTTTTCCATGTCCTCCACGCCGGCGGCCAGCATGAGGTCCGCTTCGCCGGTCATGACGGCGCGGGCCGCGTGGATGGTGGCGGCCATGCCCGAGGGGCACTGGTTGGTGATGGTGTTGGATGCCACGGAGTCCGGGTAGCCGTGGGCCAGCCAGGCCAGGCGGCCGATGTCGTTCTGCATGCCGGAAGGATTGGCGCAGCCCACGAACACGGCGTCCAGCGCCTCGGGCGCCACCTTGGGGTTGCGCTCGAAAATCGCCTTGTAGACTTCGCCCAGAAGCTCGTCCGGGCGGCGGTTCCTGAACCAGCCTTTTTCCGCGTGGGCGCGGCCATTGGGGGTGCGAACGCCGTCGATGAACACGCACTCTTTCATGAAGATTCCTCCTTCTTGCCGGTTTTTCCGCCTTTGGCGGGTTGCTTGGCCAATTCCTGTTCCGCCATCTTGCGCAGCGCCTTCTTGTCCAGTTTCTGCACCGCGGTCACGGGCATCTCGTCCACGATGCGTACCAGCTTGGGCATGGCGTATTTGGCCACGTGTTGTTTCAGGTAGTCTATGATCTCCTGTTCGGTGAGGTCCCCGCACCCGGGCTTGGGCACCGCGAACACGGCTACGCGCTCGCTGCCTTCCCGCTCCGGGTCCGGGACGCCCACCGCCGCGCCGGACAAGACCTTGGGGTGGTCGTTCAACAGGTCGTCGATCTCCCGGGAATAGACCTTCATGCCGGACACGTTGATCATGTCCTTGGTGCGGTCCACGATGTAGAAGTATCCCCGCTCGTCGATCTGCACCACGTCGGAGGTGTGGACCCAGCCCTCGGGGTCGATGCCCGTGCCCGGCTCGGGCCAGTAGCCCAGCATGCGCTGGGGGCCGCGCATGAGAAGCTCGCCGCGGGCGCCGGAAAGCATCTCCTGGTAGGACAGGGGCCGGCCGGTCTCCAGGTCCAAAAACCGGATCTCGGTGTCGGGCATGGGGATGCCCACGGTGCCCCGTTTCTCCAGTTTTTTGCTGGATTCCTTGTTCCTGGTGGCCTTCACGGCCATGGAGGTGGCCCGGCTGACCACCATTCCCAAAAGCTCCGGCCCCACCAATCTGAGCGCCCGGTTGGCCGCCCGGGGCACGCCGGGCAAAGACAGGACATGGGTTAAGGCCTTGACCTGGCGGGTTCCCCCCATGAGCCGGATGAGAAACGAGGGGTTCATGTGGGTGGCGGGGCCCATCTCCGAAAGCCCGTAACCCTCCATGATGCCGCCGCCGGATTTTTCCTCGAACTCCTTCTGGGTGCCCGGGGGAAGCGGCGCGGAGCCCGAGAGCCCCAGGATGCCCATGTTGGAAAGCTTCTGTGCGCTCATCTTCAAAAATTGCGTGGGCACGCCGAACTGGACCACGGGGTGGTGCCTGCGGATGGACTCCACGATGGCGTCCACGTCCCGGGCGTCGGGGATGAGCACCTGGTCGTAGCCGTTGTAGGTCATGGAGTGCATGACCACGTGGCCGTAGGAGTGGAAAAAGGGGATGCCCAGAAGCGCCGCCACCGCGCCCCGGGTGGCCGCGGCTGCGCCGCCGAAGGCCAGCGAGGTCTGCAGGGTGTTGGCGTAGGTGTTCCTGTGGGTGACCATGCATCCCTTGGGCACTCCCGTGGTGCCGCCCGTGAAGATCAGGGTCTCCAGGTCGGTTTCCACGTGGAAGGAGATGCGGGGCGGACGGGGGGGATAGGACCGGATGAGGTCCATGAAGGACAGGATGCCCGAGCGGCTGTGGGTTCCGGGGCCGGCCGGGGGGTTGTCCGAGTAGTCGTCCATGTCGGTCAGGATCAAATACTTCACCGACGTGGTCTTCAACAGCCGCTCCCCCAGCTCGGCCTGGTCCGCGATGCACACCAGGGCCTTGGGGGAGGATTCGGAGAACTTGTGCTCCAGGTTGGCCGGGGCCTCGATGAACGAGGAAGGCACGTGCACCAGCCCGGCCTTGCCGATGGCGTAGTCCGCCACCGCGTACTGGATGCAGGTGGGCAGAAGCGTGGCCACCCGCTCGCCCTTTTTTAGGCCCAGGTCGTACAGAGCCGCGGCCAGGCGGTCCGCGTGGTCCTTCACCTCCGGGTAGGTGAGTCGGAATCCGTTTACGATGATGCCGGTCTTCTTGTACTTTTCGGCCGCCATGTCCACCAGGTGGCCCACGGGTTCATCGGGGTACGGGGCCAGGGTCTCCGGCAGGCCGAACAGCCGGTATTCCTTGAGCCAGGGCGGTTCTTCTCTGCGGAACAGCACGTTTTTCTCCTATTGTCCGTGTATAAAGGAATCGCCCCTTGTTACCAGCCCGGGCAACGGCGCGCAAGTCCCGTTGTGAGGCGGGAGACAAGGGGCGAAGGATCCATGGCCCGCGACCGGCGGCGGGCCCGTTGCATACCAGGACGTTTAGGTGAACAAGGGCTGGGTGGTCATGGCAAAGGCCATGTCGCCCTCGATCTTCATCTGGCCCTGCATGAACAGGTTCACGGGGTTGACCTCCTTGCGGGCCAGTGCCGCGGAATCCGAGGTCTTCAGCCGGAAAGTGGCCTTGGGTGTATCCGCGTTGTTGAACTTCGCCACGATGGTGTACTCGCTGCCGTCGTCGTTGGACAGAACCGCCGTCATGGTGCCCTTGATCCGGGACAGGGCGTCGTATTTGCTCTTGTTGAGGTCGCTCTGGATGCCCAAAAGCATGTCCAGTTCATTGTTCTTGATCATCTTTTCCAGGTCGTCCTTGGACACCTCGAGGCGCACCATGGGGGCGTCCAGGTCGCCTTCGCCCACGTCGAACTCCTGGCCGTTCTTCACGATGTAGCGGTACTTTTCACCGGAGACGTCCACCACCAGGGTGAACTCCGTGCCCGCCAGCTCGTCCACCTTGCCGCCCAGGGCCAGAGCCCCCTGGGCCATTTTGGGGGCAAAGTCCAAGAAGAGGTCCTTGATCGAAATGTCCTTGGGTACTTCCATGTTCATCCTCCTTTGAGAATTGGGTTGTGGGGGGCGGAAACCGCATGATTAGACTGACATGTCAGTCTTATTATGCGCCTTTGGCCCGGCTGTCAACCGCTTTGTGCAGGCGGGCGAAAATAGGGACGCCCGGAGAAGAAACCGGCACGCTTGACAGGGACCGGGGGGGTGTGCGAAATAGACTGACATGTCAGTTCATATCGCCGGACGCAGGAAGGGACGCCATGGACCCCAAAGAGCGCAGGGAGATGATCCTGGACAAGGCAAAGAAACTCTTTGCCGAAAAAGGGTACCACCAGACCCAGATCTCGGACATCATCCGGGAGGCGGGCATCGCACGGGGCACCATCTACCAGTACTTCAAGAACAAGGACGACCTGTTTGTCCGGCTTTTGGAAAAGTATTACGAAAAGTGGGAGAGCACCGTTTCCCTGGAAAGGGACATGAACCTGGCCGCCGTGGACCCTGTGGATTATTTCCGGCTGCGCATCCACCGCACCCTGGAGTTTTTCGCCGGGGACCCGGACATCTCCCGGATCTATTTACGCATGGGCCTGGGTCTGCACCAGGAACTGGAGGCCGTGATCAAAAAGTTCGAAGAGCGGATCATGGACATGATCGCGGCAGACCTTTCGCTGGGCATACGAAACGGCCACGTGCGGCCGGACCTGGACCTGGCGTTGGCCGCCAACCTCTTGGCCGGGGCGCTCCTTCGAACCGCTTACTATTACTTCGGCACGGGCCGGGAGCCGCCGCGGGACCTGGAAGAGGCCTCGCGCAAGATCAGCGCCATCCTGAGCCCGGGAATTTTCAATCCCGCCTGATTTGCGCCGGCTGATTTATAACCCGGATTATTCACGAAGCCTGATTTCCGTGCTGGCAAGGCTAGAGGGGTGAAGGCGTACTTTGGTACGCCGAGCCCCGATAACGCGGCCAGCGCGGAAATCGGGCGAG
>JAFDHW010000152.1 GCA_019308705.1 Deltaproteobacteria bacterium | reverse complement strand
CGGGATAGGCGTTTGCCAGGGCTTGACCTTGGCGTTACTTTGGTGTCATATTCCAGGCTGATACATTCCGGTTACAATGTTTGTGCTTGCCCCTTCTTCTTCCCCTTTCCCGTCGGAGGACACCATGCTCCTAAGGATTATCCGCGGGTTCGTGCTTTTCTGCATCCTTTCCGTGCTTTGTGTTCCGGCCCAGGCCCAGCAGCTCTCCATGGGGACCCTGGTGGATTTCACCGGCTCGGTCCTGGTCTGCTCCCGGGGCGACTGGGGAGCCATGCCCTACCAGGGAATGACGGTCTACGACGGCGACAAGCTGTTGACCCAGGACGGCACCGCCTTCATCCAGTTCGAGGACAAGAGCACGCTGGCCTTGTGCGCCAACACATACGTGTTCTTGGAGCAGTGGCCCCAGCCGGACGCGCCCTTCCGCAAGAACGCCTTCAACCGCCGGATCACGGTCATGTTCGGCAAGACCCACTTTAAGATCATCGACGAAAAGCTCAAGGTGCGCACCACCTTCTCCACCCGGAGCCTGGTCTTCGGCATCGTGGGCGACCCCATCAACGACATCGTCCAGGCCAACCTTTCCACCGACGGCGAGCTGAACAACTACCTGCTGTTCCACATCGGGCACAAGGATTTCACCATCGGCCCTTACTACCGCGGCGTGGCCCATGACATTCCCATCACCACGGTGGAGTCCATGGAGCTTTACGCCGCCGCCCGGGAGGCCGCCCAGGCGGCCTTGGAGGCCCGGGAGGCCGCGGACGCCTTTGCCGAGGGCTTGATCAGCGAGGTGGACAAGGACGCCATCTTCGCCCGCGCCAAGCTGAAATCCGCGGAGGAGGAGCTGGCCATGGCCCAGCAGATGGTGGAATACCACCCGGACAAGGACATGGTGGTGCCCCAGGCCCAGGCCAAGCTGGAAAAGGCCCAGGCCAAGTACCTGGCAGCGGAAAAGGACCTGGAAGCGGCCAAGCTCGCCGGCGCCTCCACCACCGGCACGGAGAGTCTGTGGTCGTCCGGGGAGTCCGAGGGCGAATCCGGTAATTACAAGGGCCCCTACGCGGAACAACCCTCGGACGAGGTGGAAGTGGTGAGCCCGGAGCTTCCCGGCGGGGAGTTTCTGCCCGGGCAATAATTTTTTCCGGGTGCCGGAAAACCCACGGCCTAAGGCCGCCGGCATCCTGCCCGACCATAGAACCGGACCGGCGCGCGTTTCTGGCCGGCCCGGTTTTTTGGTTCATTGCCGCGCGAAAGAAGGGACCAGCCATGCCTGATGTGATTCTGTCCATCGATCAGGGAACCACCGGAACCACGGCCATGCTCATGGACACCGCCTGCCGGGTGCTTGCCCGGGGCTACCAGGAGTTCCCCCAGATCTATCCCCGGCCCGGATGGGTGGAGCACGATCCCCAACACATTTGGGAATCCGTGGAAAAGGCGGTTTCCTACGCCCTGGCCAAGGACCCGGAAGCGGCCAAGTCCCTCCGCGCCGTGGGCATCACCAACCAGCGGGAAACCGCCGTGATGTGGGACAAAAACACCGGCAAACCCCTGTATAACGCCATCGTGTGGCAGTGCCGCCGCACCGCGGACAAGATCGCGGATTTGAAGGAAAAGGGCCTGGAACCCGCCTTCGTGGACAAGACCGGGCTGATCCTGGACCCTTACTTTTCGGGCACCAAGTTCGCCTGGCTGCTGGAGAACGCGCCCGGCGTGCGCGAGGAGGCCGAGGCCGGCCGCGCCGCCGCCGGCACGGTGGACTCTTTTCTGGTGTACAAGCTCACCGGCGGCGTCCACGTCACCGACGCGTCCAACGCCTCCCGCACCCTGCTCATGAACCTGAAGACCCAGGCCTGGGACGACGAGCTGTGCGGCATGTTGGGCGTGCCCCGCTCCATCCTGCCGGAGATCGTGCCCTGCGCCCAGGTGTACGGGACCACCAAGAACGTGCCGGGGCTTCCCGACGGCATTCCCGTGTGCGGCATGGCCGGAGACCAGCAGGCCGCCCTGTTCGGCCAGGCCTGCTTTTCCCCCGGCGAGGCAAAGTGCACCTACGGCACCGGCGCGTTTCTGCTCATGAACACGGGCACGGAGCCGGTGAAAAGCCGAAACGGCCTGTTGACCACCGTGGCCTGGAAAACCGGGGACAAAACCATCTACGCCCTGGAAGGCAGCGTGTTCATGGCCGGGGCCGTGGTCCAGTGGCTGCGGGACGGACTGGGCCTCATCAAGGCCGCCCCCGAGGTGGAGGCCCTGGCCGGGCAGGTGCCGGACACCGGCGGCGTAACCCTGGTCCCCGCCTTCACCGGCTTGGGCGCGCCCCACTGGAAGCCCGCCGCCCGGGGGCTCATTTGCGGCATGACCCGGGGCACCACCGCCGCCCACATCGCCCGGGCCGCCCTGGAAGGCATCGCCCTGCAAAACGTGGAAATCCTGAAGGCCATGGAAGCCGACAGCGGCAAGACCCTGGTCTCGCTCAAGGCCGACGGCGGCGCCGCCGCCAACAACCTGCTCATGCAAATGCAGGCGAATTTTTTGGGCAGGAAGATCATCCGCCCTCAAATGCTGGAAACCACCGCCCTGGGCGCCGCCTTCCTCGCCGGCCTGGGCGCAGGCCTCTTCCAGAACACCGGCGAAATCGCCCGCGTCTGGCAACAAGACCGCGAATTCACCCCTCGGATGGACGAACAGGAACGCGAAGAAATCCTCACAAGGTGGGAAAAGGCGGTGGAAATGGCGTAAAGAAGGTTGGGGGAGAAACGGTGTTTCAAAAAAGTCTCTCCCCCAAAAAAGCCTCTTTCCATCCTTCCGCCAGGGCGCGCGCCAAAGCGGAGGCCCGGGCCGGCCTGGCTGTTATGGCAAAAGCCATTATTTTCAATAGATTATACCCTGAATGCAGGGCGATGGCCGGCGGGAGATGGCGCTTGGGATGGTTCTTTACGGCCGTAAGGAAGCTGTTTTTTGTGTGAAAGAAAATTTTTTGGGGGGTTGCGCCTTTGCCCGTGGTGGCGGATTCCGCATGGAAGACCACCGAGGCGGAAACGTACTGGATGGTTTTGCCCATGCGGGCGAAGCGCCAGCAGAGGTCCACGTCCTCGTTGTACAAGAAGAAGCGGGGATCGAAGCCGCCCGCGGCGAAAAACGTTTCCTTGTGCACCATCATGGCCGCCCCGGACACGTAGTCGCAGGGGCCGGAGATGTCGAACGCCGGGGAATCGGCCTTTCCCCGGCCGCGGTCTTTTCCCGCGCCGTGGTACAGGATTTCGCCGCCCGCGGAATTGATGACGGACGGGTCGTGGGCGAACAGGAGCTTGGGACCTGCGGCGGCGGCGTTGGGGTTTCGGGCCAGGGCCTGGACCAGGGGGGGGAGCCAGCCGGGCCGGGGAAGGGCGTCGTTGTTCAAAAAAACCAGAAGCGTGCCGTTTGCCTCCTTTGCCGCCAGGTTGCAGGCCGGGCCGTAGCCCAGGTTGGTTTCCGGGACGAGGAGGCGCGCGCCGTGGGCCTTTGCCGCCCGGGCCGCGGCGGGGTTTCGGGAGTTGTCCACCACCAAAATCTCCGGGCTTCCGCCCGCAGAGCGCACGGCGGCCAGGCAGGAGGACAACCGGGCCGCGTCCCCGTAGTGGGGGATGATGACGGAAACGGTGTGCATGGGGGAGGGGGGTTATTCGGCGTTGTCCGGCGGCCGGCGGCGCGCCGGGGGGTTGTTCTCCACCGCGTCCTTCACCCCCCGGTAGATCTCGTTGAACACGTCGCCGAACCCGGCGGGACTGATGCGGCCCACCTCGATGAACTTCACCGCGATCTCCTTGGCCACCTGAAGATACTTGTCCTCGGCCTTTGCCATCAGATTTCCACCTCCCAGCCCTCGATGGCCGCGAAGGCTCCGTCAAACTCCTTCTGGGCGGCTTCCACGATCTCGTCCATCTGGGGATCCTTGTGGCTGGGGTTGTGGTGGAACAGGTGCAGCTGCTTGGCCCCCGCCTCCTTGGCCAGCCTGATGCCCTGGTCCGGGGTGGAGTGGCCCCACCCGCGGTGGTTCTTGTACTCTTCCTCGGTGAAGTGACAGTCGTAGATCAAGACATCCGCGTCGCGCACCAGGGTAAGCAGCCTTAGGTCCACGTTGGTGTAATGTTCCGTGTCCGTGGCGTAGACCACCACCTTGTCCTGGTACTCGATGCGGTAGGCGAAGGAGCCGCCGGGATGGTTCAGTTCCGTGGTGAGGATGCGGATGCCGCCCATCTGGCGCACGCTGCCCTCCTCCATGGCGTTGAAGGTGATACGCGAGGGCATCTGGGAAAGCAGCACCGGGAAGTTCTGGTACTGCTGCTGGTGGTGCATGGCCATTTCCAGGCCCTTGTTGATCTGGTGCACGCCCAGCAAATGGAACAGGTTGCCCTTGATGTAGGCGGGGGTGAAGAAGGGGAACCCCTGGATGTGGTCCCAGTGCGTGTGGGACACCAGCATGACCGCCCGGCCCTTGCCCTGGCCGAAGGAGGTCTGCATGAGGTCGTCGCCGAGGACGCGCAGGCCCGTGCCCGCATCCAGGATAACCAGGTCGTCGCCGCACCACACCGCCACGCAGGGGGTGTTTCCCCCGTAGCGAATGGTATCCCTTCCCGGGGTGGGCACGGAACCCCTAACCCCATAGTACTTGATTTTCATGGGGATTCCTCCTCCATGGGGAGTAACAGAGCGATTCTAGCCGTGTCAAGCACTTGTTGGGCGAAAACGCCCGGTTTCCGGGCGATCCCATTGACCCTGTCCGTTGTGTGGGGTAATTCGGAGAAGAGAACACAAACAGGACATACGCCATGACGCAAAAAAACGCAAAACAACCCGACCGCGGCGTGCTTTCCGCCATGGACTACCAGTACGCGGGCACGCGGGACATCGAGATCGTCATCGAGCAGCCCGAGTTCACCTCCCTCTGCCCCATGACCGGACTTCCGGACTTCGGCACCATCACAGTCACCTACGTGCCGGCCCAAAAGATCGTGGAACTGAAAAGCCTGAAATATTATTTTCTCCAGTACCGCAACCACGGCATCTTCTACGAGCACGCGGTGAACCGCATCCTGGAGGACCTGGTGGCGGTATTGTCTCCCAAGAGGCTGTCGGTGACGGGATGTTTCACCCCCCGCGGGGGCATCCGCACCACGGCCACCGCAAGCTACGAAAAGGAATAACCGCCCGTGAAAAGAACACGTGCCATTTGCCGCCTTGCCTTGGCCCTCGTCCTGTTGCTGTCCGGCTGCACCGCGGTCGAACGGGTGGGGAAAGCCGGAAAACAAACCCTGTCCGGCTTTGCGCCCCCGGCGGACTACGCCCACGCCGTGGCCGTGGTTCCCTTTTCCGACGCCACCGGGGACCAGGTCTCCCTGGACCCGGGCCTCGCCGGCGCGGTTGTCTCCGAAGCCGCCCAGTGGTGCAAGGACCGGGCCGTTTTCATGGACCTTGCGCCCGAAAACGCCGCTCCTCCCGCCACCTCCCCCTTGGGCCTGGACAAAGCCGGCGCCTTCACTGGCCGGGCCAGGGAACAAGGAGCGAACCTGGTCCTGGGCGGCATCCTGTGGAGGTCCATCATCACCAAGGAAAAACGCGGCATCTACGGGTTCCGCGACGAGGTTCCCATGATCCAGGCCCAGATGAACCTGTGGGTCTACGACACCCTCACCGGGGCCAAGGTGCTCGACAAAACCATAACCTGCGAATCTTTATTGGAAAAAAAGAAGCAAAAAGGCATGGAGGTGGAAGCCGTGGGGTATTGCCCGGCGGATTTGCGGGGCGAGCTTTCCGCCCAGGCGACCCATGAACTCTGCAACGCCCTGCCCGACATCCGCTGGCGGGCCTTCATCGTTTCCGCCGAGGGAAAGGACCTGACCATCACCGCGGGGGCCGCCCAGGGGCTTTCTATCGGGGACATCCTGTCCGTGCACGAACGCGGCGAAACCGTGGCGGGAACCGTCTCCCGTTCCTACGTCGTCCCCGGGCCGGAAACCGGCAAGGCACGGGTGGCGTCGGTTTCGGAAAACCAGGCCGCCCTGGAACTGACGGAAGGCTCCCTGCCCGGCCCCGGCGGATGGGTGACCGCGGACTAGGGAAACGTTAGCCCGGCTTCTCCATCTTCCGGGCCACGTTCACGTTATCCGCGTCAAAGGACCGGAAGATAAGACGATCCGCCCGCAGGCGCTTGCCCTCCA
>JAFDHW010000151.1 GCA_019308705.1 Deltaproteobacteria bacterium | reverse complement strand
CTGCTGGGCTCGTGGACGCAGTGGGCCCGGGGGGAGTCCCCCATGGCCAGGCGGCACACGGCCACCATGCGGGCCATCTCCCGCTCGGAGATCATGCCGCGGGCGGAAAGGGGCGCGCCGGGGAAGTTGATCCTGCGCATGACACCGGAATAGACGGCCCCGTATTTGCGGCCGAGCAGCATGCGGTCCGCCAGTTCCTCGGGAGCGTGCTCCGGCCCCACGGGCTCCACGCAGGTCATCCACAACAACCCCACATCGCGGACGGCGCGGATGGTCTTGATGCGGCGAGGGATGGGAAACGGGGTGTCACGGCCCTCTCCCAGGCGCACGGCGTGGTAGAAGCCCGAGAACCCCGCGGCCAGGAGCGCCTCCCCCTCGGCGTGGGTGATGTCCCGGGTGTTGGCCACCAGGGGCACGTCCACCTCCGCGGAAAGCATGCGCCCCACCTCCAAGAGCCGGGAGAACGGATAGTCGCCGGTGGTCATGAGGTTGAGGGCGTCGGCGCCCATGTCTTCGGCCTCCCTGGCCCATGCAAGGACCTGCGCATCCGGGAACTCCACGGACCCGGTGAACGCCCCGGCCTCCTCGGTGAGCGAGCAGAATTTGCAGTTGTGCGGGCAGGGGGCCGCGTTCAGGCCGATGTGCATGTGGCGTTCCGCCTTTGTCCCGAAATCCTCCCGGGACATGGCGTCGGCGCAGGCCATGACCGCGTAGGTCTCGTCGCTCTGAAGGGGCAGGCGCAGAAGATGCGCCAGGTCGCCGGCCGCGATCTCCTCCCGGTTTTCGGCGCGGGCCAAGATGGTTTTGGTCCGTTGTTCCAGAGAATGCATGGGTTCCCACTTCAAGGGGCGCCAACCGCCCCGGCCGGTCCTATTTTCCCCGCAGGCCGAACAGCACGGACAGGATCTTTTTCACCACAGGGGAGTAGAGTTTGCCCTCGTACACCCTGCCGGCCACGGTCTTGTTGATCTCCGCCAGGGTGGGGTACGGATGGATGGCCCCGGCCAGGACGGAAAGCTTCGCCTTGACGTTTAGAGCCGCCACCCAGTAGTTGACGAGTTCACCGGCGCGGGGGCCCAGGACCTGCACCCCCACGGGCCTGCCCCCCGCCAGCAGGAGCTTGACCTTGCCCGTCTCGTTGCCCATGGCAAGGGACCGGTCGTTGGCGGAAAAAGGCACGGAAAAAACCTCCACGTCAAGGCCGCGCCTCTTGGCCTCCTTTTCGTTCACGCCGATGGAGGCCAGTTCCGGGTCGGTGTAGGTGCACCAGCACAGGTTGGTGTAGTCCACCTTGCGCGGCAGGTGGAGCACGGCGTTCTGCACCACGATGCCTCCCTCGTAGCCCGCCGCGTGGGTGAAAAAAGGTGGGCCGGACGCATCCCCGGCGGCAAAGATGTGCCCGTGGGATGTCCGCATCCGGGCGTCCACCTTCACGCCCCCTGCGTCCGCCTCCACGCCGATGCCCGAAAGCCCCAGGCCCGCCGTGTTGGCCCTGCGGCCCACGGCCACCAGAAGCTGGTCCGCGGACAGCGTGGTTTGTCCGCCGTCCGCCTTTTGCACGACAAGCTGCTTTTGTCCGCCCTTCCGGGTCGCGGACAGGACCTCGCACCCCAGGTGGAAGACCACGCCCTCCCGCTCCAGGACCCCTTGAAGCTCCCCGGCCAGGTCCGGATCCTCCTTGTCCAGGATCTGGGGCGCCTTTTCCACCACCATGACCCGGCTCCCCAGCCGGGCAAAGGCCTGGGCCATCTCGACGCCGATGGGGCCGCCGCCCAGGACAAGCAGCGAGCAAGGCAACGTGTCCAGGAAGAAGATTTCCTTGTTGGTGAGATAAAAGACCTGGTCCAGCCCCGGGATGGGCGGCACGGCCGGGGAGGAACCCGTGGCGATGACCCACTTTTTGGCGGACACGCGCACACCCTCCATCTCCACCGTGTGCTCGTCCGCAAACCGGGACGCGCCGAAGCGCACGTCGCAGCCCAAAGATGTGAACCGCTCCACGGAGTCGTGCTCCTGCACCCGCTCGATGACCGCGCGGATGTGGGCGGACACCACGGCGAAGTCCGCCGGGCCGACCGGGGCCGGAACAAGGCCGAAGCGGTGCGCGTTCTTCATCTGGAAAAAGGCGCGGGCCGACTCGATGAGGGCCTTGGAAGGCACGCACCCGTAATGCAGGCAATCTCCTCCCAAGGCCGGTTCCTTTTCCACCAGCAGGGTTTTGGCGCCCAGGCGGGACGCGCCCGCGGCCACGGTGAGGCCCGCGGAGCCGCCGCCGATCACGCCGATGTCATAGTCCATCTTGCTCATGGCCCTGCTCCCCGCCGGAAGCATCCGGAAGCACATCCGGCCGGCCCGTGCGCCTGCGCCAGGTCCGCACCGCCCATTTGGCGGCCAGGGGAAAGACCCCCAACAGGACAAAGGACGCCACCACCCGGGGGGAGAGCACCCCGGACACGGAATCGATCCGGCCCAACTGGGTGCCCGCGTTCACGTACACCGCGGTGCCGGGAAGCATGCCCGCCTGGGACACCCAGTAG
Source organism: Deltaproteobacteria bacterium (assembly GCA_019308705.1). Taxonomy (GTDB): domain Bacteria; phylum Desulfobacterota; class Desulfobacteria; order Desulfobacterales; family Desulfatibacillaceae; genus JAHJUF01. The sequence continues at coordinate 6,606 of JAFDHW010000151.1, read as the reverse complement.
AACTTCCACAACGGCATGCGGGTGAGACCCATGGCCAGGTTGATGAGGAAAAAGGGGAACAGGGGCACCAGCCGCAGGGTGAACAAATACACACCCCCTTCCCTTTCCACTCCCCGGTTGATGGCGGCAAGGCGGCGGGAAAACCGCCGCTGGACGAAGTCCCCCACCACGAACCGCGCGGCCAGGCAGGCCAGGGTGGCCCCGATGGAGCTGGCAAAGGACACCACCAACAGGGTGACCCAGAACCCGAACACCGCCCCTCCCGCCAGGGTCATGACCGCCGCGCCGGGAAGCGACAGGGCCGTGACCGTCACGTACAGGGCCGCGTACCCCGCGGCCGCGGCCACGGGGCGCTGGCGGTACAAGCCCACCAGGCGCTGGTGGGACCAGGAAAATTCTGGCGGCGGTTTTGGCGTTCAAGGCGAAGGCGGCAGGGAATTGCCGGGCTCCTTTCCACTGGAAAAGGGCGCGTTGGACTCCGGGCGAAAACCGTAACGGGGGGCCGACAAGACCTTTTGAATATGGCATAGCGCGGGTGATTTGGCAAATTACCCCAGGCTATGGTGCTGGTTTGGTGTATCGGCAAACTCGATCGTGGGATTCGCGCCCATGGACTACGCGGTGGAACGGTTGCATGAGAGGAGTTTTTGAGGCATTTTGAAGAGGTGTTGCATCCAGAAAGGCCCACCCCCCAAAGGAGACTTCATGGACATCTCAGCCCCAAACCGGGAACTCCGGTACTTGACCGGCAGGAAGCTCGCCGTTTTCCTTGCTGCCGCGGACCGCATCATTCCAGCCTTCGACAGCCTTCCTTCGGGCGGGACCATGACCACCGCCCAGGTGGTGGACTGGGCCCTTGAACGCATGGAACCGGGCCTTAGAAAACGCTTTCTGGCGCTGCTGACGGTCATGGAAATCATGGGGGTGGCGTTCGGAGCAAGACCGTTTTCCAAAAACTCGGCCAAGGCGCGGGACCGGCAGCTTGCCTGGATGGAATCCGGCCCCTCGTTGATGCGAATGGGATTTTTCGGGCTGAAGAACTACGCCTGCCTGGGCTACTACACCCGGGAGGCGGTGTGGAAGGCCATAGGCTACGCCGGGCCCGCGCGGCCGGACAGGCAGTACCCGGACACGGTGATCCGCGCCCTTTGCCGCGCAGAAGCGGAGGTGGCCCCATGACCCGGACCATGGAACTGGACGCGGTGATCATCGGCTCGGGCGCGGGAGGGGGCACGGTGGCCGAACGCCTGGCCCCCCTGGCCGAGGCCGGGGCGCGCATCGCGGTGCTGGAGGAGGGGCACCATTTTCCCCTGGCATACTTCACCCAAAGGGAAGTGGAGATGATGGGGCTTTTCCGCTACGGAGGCGGGTGGCCCATCAAGGACGGGTCCATCACCCTGGCCGCGGGCAGGGGCCTGGGGGGGAGCACCCTGGTATACACGGGCGTGACCTTCCGCCTGCCGGATGCGGTGTGCGAAAAATGGGGCGTCCCGGGACTGACCCCCAAAGACCTGGCCCCCCGGTTCGAACGGCTGGAGAAAGACCTTTCCGTCATCGTGCCCGGCGACGACATGGTGAACGACAACAACCGCCTGTTCGCCGAAGCCTGCGAAACCCTGGGCTGGGAGGTGAAGAAGATCCCCTTGAACCTTTCCGGGTGCGAGCAGGAAGGGTTCTGCAACCTGGGCTGCGCCACCGGGGCCAAGCAGGGCGCCATGGCCGTGCAGCTGCCACGGGCACAAAAGGCCGGGGTGGTGCTGGTGCCCAACTGCCGGGTGGAGAAGATCGGCCGGGGCAAGGTGTCCGCAAAGGTGTCCGAGCCGCCGCCAGGCACCGTGCCCGGCCCATGGGAGCCGGGAGAGGTGGAGATTTCCGCCAAGCGCATCGTGTGCGCGGCGGGCTCGCCGGCCACCCCGGGCCTGCTCCTGGCCGCCGGACTGGAAAAGGAGCTTCCCGCCCTGGGACGGTATTTCACCCTCCACCCCGCCATGACCCTCTACGGCGTCATGCCCCACCCCATCAAAAACTACCAGGGCTTCCCCAAGACCTATTACACGCCCCGGTTTTCCCAAACCCACCACTTCTACCTGGAAACCGCGTTCTACTACCCCTTCGTCTCCACCAAGCACCTGGGCCTGTGGGGCGAGGACCTGGCACGCATCATGACACGGTACGCAAACTTCATGACCGTCATCGCCCTGAACCACGACCCGGCCAGCGAAAAGAACCGGATCCGGCTTTCCCGCAAGGGCGAGGTGATCATGGACTACACCATCGCCAAAGAAAGCGTGGAAAGCCTGGCCCACGCCCAGGTCGCGGCCACCCGGCTCTTCATCGCCGCGGGATGCCGGGAAATGGTCATGCCCATGGCAAAAAAACCCGTGTTCACGCCCGCGGACGCAGGGGACAAAAGCCTGGAGGAGTTCATCTCCCCCAAGCGGTTCTTGCCCATCAAAACGCCCCTTTCCTCGGCCCATCCCCAGGGCGGCTGCCGCATGGGCGCCGGGCCGGAGGATTCGGTCACCGACCCCTGGGGCAAGGTCCACGGCCGCGAAGACCTGTACGTGGCCGACGCCAGCCTGTTCCCCCAGAGTTCGGCCGTAAACCCCTACCTGACCGTCATGGCTCTCGCCGACCGGGTGGGACAAAAACTGGTGGAAAGCGCGGATTCCTGGGGCTGACCCGCCAACCCCATCAATCCACCGCAGACAGGTCCTGGATGAAAAACCGGGCGCTGTCCGTGAAAGGCAGGGATTCCCCCGCCAGGGAACAGTAGTAGGTGCCCTTCAAGGTGAGGACGCGCGCGCCACGGTCGTTGGCCCCGTACAAGGCCAAATCGTCGCCCGAAAGCACGATGTCCTGGGGGCAGGCCGGAGAGCCCACGGACACGTCATGCCGGCCGTTTATCACCGAACCCTCGGCGTTGGTGAGGGTCCAGGACAAGGTGGCCGGAACCATGGGGTTCCCCTCGGCGTCCGTGAAAGACGCCCGTACGATGAAGGAACTTTTTTCCACCGCTCGGGTGGCCAGGCGCGTGGGCATGGGGTTTTCTCCTGGGCTGAAAGGTTCGGCCGCCGGTGCGGCGGGATGGATCAGGCACCGGCCGCGCTGAAGGTATAGACCACCTCGATGGTGTCGCCGGCGCCGCAGACGCGAAGGAGCGCAAAGTCTCCCACGGCAAGGAGCACGCCCGCAGACCCGGAAGCCGTCGTGGCCAGGAAGACCCCGGCCACTTCGGTGCCGTCCGCGTTGATGGAGAAACGCGCCTTGGACGCGGCGTTGGACACGCTGCCGGCCGCCGCGGCCGAAGGCGAGTATGCTTTGCGGTCTCCCGCGTAGGCCGTCACCTCGGCCCAGGCGGAATGGGAGGCCAGGGTGTCGTCCGCGGCCGCCGCGCCCGCCCCCTTGAGCCCCACGTAAAAGCCCGCCTGCTGGACGCTGGAAAACAAAACGTCCAGGAGATGATCCAGGCCCTCGTTGGTGACCCGGTTTCCGGCTTGCTCCCTCCAGCGCACCTTGCCGCAGGAACGCCTGCAGACTACCTGGAAAACTCCGCCCACCTTGGTTCTCTGTTTCATGGTTCCTCCATCAAGGGGCCCGGCGGCCGGCGTCAATGGCCGTTCATTCCCTGCAGGAAAAGGCCACCGAGGGCGCAAGGGCAGAAAAGGCCGCGGACGGGACGGCCGCGGAAAAGGACATTTTCAAGGGAGGGGCCTGGACGCTGGGGTGGGCGGCGTCCACGGCAAAGACCCCGTCCGCCAGGCTTTCGCGGAAAAGAAATTCGTCGGCTCCTACGTCCCAGCCCGCGGGGTTTCTGGTGTCGCCGTCGATGTCGTCGTCAAAGGCGAACACCGGGTCCGCGGACAGGTCCGCGCCCTGGTTCCTCGCCGCGGCGTCGGCCTCGGCCAGGTGCAGATCGCCGCTTTGCTGGTCCTCAAAGACCACCCCGTCACCGTCCGTGCAGGCGGTCTTGTTGATGGCGGCACCGGCGGCTGCGTAATAATTGGTGTCGTTGCCCTCGACGGCGCAGTTTTTCGCCTCCACCGTCCCCCGGTAGGCATGCACGCCGTACGTGCAACCCGCGGCCGTGCAGTTGTACATATAGGCGGTGTTGCCGGCCCCTACATCGTCCACGTAGAACCCCCGGTCCACGTTGTGGGCCAGGCAGTTGGCCACGCAGGAAATCCCCGCCGTGTTGCGCGGGTATATCCCCAACATCTGTCCGGTGCCGTTGTTGACGCTGTCGTACGCGAAACACCCCGCGGCCCGGGCATAGGCGGCGTTCAGCCGGAGCAGGAACCGCCAGGAAGAATCATTTCGCGCACCCAGGCAAAGTCCCAGGTCGTACACCCCGCCGTAAGCCTCGTCCCACTGGATCAACAGGTTCCGGACGGCGCTCACGAACCGCGCCCCGGCATCCTTCCGGCACCGGTTTTCCGCCCCGGCCGCGGCCCGGATCACCCGAAAAAGCGTGGAGCTCGTCACGGCCCCGGCCACGACGGCGCTGTCGTCGTACCCGCCCTCCGCCACGTCCAGGACCTCGCCGGCCCCGGCGGCCACCAGGTCGGTGTCCGTGTCGGCCTCCCACGCGGCGAGGGACGTGTAGTCGTACTCCGCCCCGTCGCCGTACGTGGAGACATTGTACGTGTCCGGCAGTTTGCGGCTGGTGGTCATGGCCGCCTCCTGGCCTCGTACTTGAACCGGCCGCGGCGCTTGTCAAAACACACGGCCACGGGCTCGGAAAAATCCACCACCACGCCGGCGGAAAGCAGGGGCTGGTAGTCGTCCGACCGGTCGCGCACCCGGGAAAGGTCCATGCCGGGAAGCCACCCGGCGCGGATCTCCTCCAGGGGGATGGCGTGGCGGCGCTTGGCCGACACGACGCCGCCATCGTAGTGCGGCCCGGCCAGGCTTAAGGCGTCCTCCAGGGAGATTCCCCGGGCGCGGACGATCAGCCCGGCCGTGCGCTCCTTTTTGCCCCAGGGCCTCCCGGCCGGGCGGGCGCAGATCACGTCGCCCTCCTTCTTGCGCCAGGGCTCGGGCTCGCTTGCCGCGGCGATGAGAAACTCCACGACCATGTGCGCCCCCTAGTAGAGGTTGTAGGAGTACAGCTCCACGCAGCGGGCGTAGCCGCTCGCGCCGGCTCCGCCGTCTCCGCCGGTGGAGGAGCTGCCGGAACCCCCGGAGCCGCCCGCGCCGCCCGACACGGAGCAGGCGGCCTCGATCTGGGCGGCGGTCCGGCCCACGATGCGGTGGGCCACGATGATGACGGTGCCGCCCGCGCCGCCCCCGCCGCCGCCGGAACCATGCTCGCCGCCGTTGGCCGCGGTGGAGCCATTGGATCCGCCGGCGGTGATGGAAAGGCCCGACGCGGCGGAGATTACGTTCGCCTGGATCACGAGCAGGCCGCCTCCTGCGCCGCCCGCACCGCCGTCCTCCCAGGTTCCTGCAGCGCCACCCCCGCCTCCTCCCCCGGGAAGCCAGTTCTCCGCGAACCGCCAGGCCTGGTCCAGCGGCCCGATCAGGGCATTCGTCCCATCCATCCCGTCCCTATTCGCGGCGGAGGTGCCGGCGCCCCCGATCCCCGGCAACCCGCCGCCCGCACCGCCGTTGGCGTAATTCATCGCGCCCCCGCCTCCCCCGCCGCCTATCCGGGGGTGCCCCGTGGCTCCGGGCAGGCCGTCGCGATATCCGAACGTCTGCCCCGCGCCGCCGCTCATGCCCTTGCCGTCCAGGTCGATCACCGTGGAGGCGTCCATGGTGAGCACGCCGCGCACGCACAGGATGATGCCCTTGGCCGCGCCGGTGACCGACAGGGTGTAGCCGCTCAAATCCAGGTTGTTGAACTGCTTGAACGCCACGCCGGAGCCCGCCGGAGATTCGCTTAAGTTCGTGTTCCCGGAAAGCGTGAGGTCGCCGTCGGACCCGTCGCCGCCGAAATAGGCGGAGGCCGGCTGGAGGAGCTGGAGACCGTTCACCAGCTCCGCATGCTCCGGGCTCCCTGTGCCCTGGTAGCAGGCGTAGATGACCTCACCCGCGTTGCCGGAATTGAACTCCACCCAAGCGGTCTTGTACGCGTGGTCCACGGAGAACTCGTTCAAGGCCGGGGCCGACGAAACCTCGGTGAACACCGTCCCCGACAGGTTGCGGATGTACACCGGCGTGCCGGAAACCGGATGGGAATACTCCGGGTCCGGCACCTCCCACAGGCGCACCCGGAAGACGCCCGAAGCCGGGATGACGTGAACCTCGTCCGTGACCGCGGCGTAGGCCGGAGCCTGGGAAAACGGGTCAAAACGGTGGTTTCGCACCAATCGCAGCATGGGTTCTCTCCTCTTTATGCCGGTCCGCCCGGCTTAGCCCGAATCATTCATGAAAAATTTCGCCGAAATAGTTATATGGATTTAAACAGGTTAAGTGCCAATGGAAGGGTCCTTGAAAAATGCACGCTGTTTCTTCGAGGAATGCTGACATCGGCGAAATTTTTCACCCTTCCGGCGGGCCCGATTCACGCGATAGCTGCGTCAGGAGGGGGTCGCGGTACAAAAGTACAGCTTCCCTCCTCCTTCCTTGCTCTCGCGCGAATCGAACGCGTGAATAATCCGG
>JAFDHW010000150.1 GCA_019308705.1 Deltaproteobacteria bacterium | reverse complement strand
CTCGGGCAGGGATTTCAACAATTGGGCCGCCTTCTTGGGCACGCTGTGGGAAATCACCGGGAATCCCACAAAGTACAGGTCGTATCCAGCGGGGTCCTGCACCTCGTCCACCGGCGCAATCTTCTTTTCCGCCAGGGTTTCGTCCACGCCTTCGTATATCGCGCGCGCCACTTTCTCCGTGTTTCCCGTTTCCGAGTAGTATGTCACCAAGACCTTCATCCATTAACCTCCTTGCGCGGGAAAATGTCATTGGGTCTTTACAGGAAAACAGGGGGCAATGCAAGGAGCTTGGGGCGCAAACCTCTCCTGGCCGGGGTGCCTTGCGCCGGAATTCGCCCCAAAGACGCCGGACGCCGTCCGGATGCGTGGAGGTTACACGCCTTCCAGGCCGATGCGGGTCAGGGTGAAGAAAAGCTCTTCCCGGGTGGAGGCGCGCTTGATCCACAGTTCGGCCTTGGAGCCTACGGGCCCGCGCATGGCATCGTTCACCAGTTCGTTGAAATCCCGTCCCGTGGTGGGGCGGCCGTCCACCCGGATGATGATGTCGCCCCCGGTGATGCCCTGCTGGTGGGCGGGACCTCCTGGCAGGGCGTACAGCACGACGAGGGGGCCGCGGTTTCCGCTGGCCCGGGGGTCGTAGAGCTGGGCCACGGAAAGGCCCAGGCCGCCGGAATGGTCCTGGCCGCAGGAAACCGGCGATGCGGTCACGGCCAGCACCGCCAAAAGAACGCACAACGCTCCCCTGGATGGGAATGAAAAAGGCATGGCTGCTTTCCAGGCGTGAGAATGGTTTGGTTGACAAGACCCGGGGCGGACTTTAGAAATTTGCCTTGCTGCAAAAATCCATCCACCGCCGCCGATGGGTTGACTATGCCTTGAAGGGTGTGCCTCTTCCCTTCCATGATATCCGGACGGGAGCCGCTGCATGTATTGTCTTAATCCCATCCCTTCATGAGGTCAATACTGAACAGCAGAGGCAATCCCGCCATGGCGGACGCGGAATCAACCCGTTAAACGGGGGTATGCACAAACCTTGGAACTTTCCAACAAGAAGCGGAAATTCATCCGGAGAAACGCCGGCTCGATGTCCGTGGAACAGATGGCCCGGGAACTGGGAGTGCCGGAAAAGGCCATCCGCCGGTTTGTGCGCGAAATGGAGCAGGGCAGAAAGGCCGTGGAGGCCCAGGACCGCGAGCGCCTGGCCGGACGCGTGCTGTTGGGACTGCTTTTGGCGTTTCTCCTCATCGCCCCCCTGGCGCACAAGGACCGGATCTACGATTTCGCCAACCTGCCCCAGAACGCCTTCATCCAGGTGGGGATATTGTTCCTCCTGGCCGTGCTGTGCGTCCGTTCCGCCGTGGGCAGGGGCCGGCTCATCGTTCCCTGCTTCACCCTTCCTTTGGCCTTTTTCCTGGCCTGGTCTTTGTGCTCCATGCTGTGGGCCCACAACCGCTACGAGGGATTCCTTTCCTTTGCGCCCTGGGCGGCGGGATTCGCGGTGTTTTTGGTCGCGGCGAACGCCCTGGGGGACGAAAGGGACCAAAAGGCCCTGCTTCTGGTCCTGTTCGTGTCCGGTCTTTGCACCGCGCTTCTGGGCATGGCCCAGCACCTGTTCCCGGCCGCTGCGGGCCGATGGGTGCCCCAGGTCATCCCCCCGGCCGCAACCTTTGCCAACAAAAATATGGCCGTGCATCATGTGGTGCTCACCCTGCCCCTGGCGGCGGGCTTCTTCCTGGTTTCCGGCAAGGCCTGGCAGTACACCGCCTGCGCCGTGGCCATGGCCCTCATGGGGACCTACCTCATCTACACGGGAACCAAGGGCGGGTGGCTGGCCGCCGGCGTGGAGGCCATGCTTTTGGCGGGCCTGCTGCTGTGGCTCCGGGCACGGGGCGGCGCGGACTTCGGAGACCGGAAAAAGGCCGCGGCCCTGGCCGGGGCCCTGGCCTTGTTCCTCGTCCTGGTGAACGTCAACGCCCAGGGGTTCTCCTGGGACGCCAACCACGTGTTCGAAGAGGTGTCCTCGGCCGCCCGGAGCTTTTCGGCAAGGCTCCGTACCCCCGAACCGCCGGAGGCAACGCAAAAGAAGGCGCCCCGGGGCGGAGCCGCACAGGTGGACGCCTCCGAACCGCCCGAAACCGCCCCGGACGTGTCCGTGGGGCTTCGGCTCGACATCTGGCGCAACACCCTGGAGATGATCCTGGACCACCCCGTCATCGGCGTGGGCATCGGCAACCACAAGCTTCAATATCCTTTGTACATCCACCGGGCCGTGAAGGAGAAGGTGTTCTCCGAGGAGGCCCAGCTCACCAACGTGCACAACGATTTTTTGCAGCTCATGTCCGAAACCGGCGTTGTGGGCGTGGCCTTTCTGGCGTGGGTGATCGCGGCGGTGTGCCTTGCCGTGGTTTCCCTGCTCCGGGACAGGGAGCTTTCCAACCGGCGTTTTTTGGTGGCCGCGGTGTTCGTGGGCATGACCGGCATGTGCGTCAACTCCATGGTCAGCTTCCCCTTCCAGCGCTCGATACCGCCCGTGGTTTTGGGCGCATACCTGGCCTTTGCGGCTGTTCAGCGGGCCCCGGCCCGGCTCCGGCTGTCCAAGGCGGTGTTCTGGGTCCTGGCCGCGGCGTTCTTCGCCGCCTGCCTCCTTGCCGGCCGCACCTACGCCCGCTGGATCGCGGCGGACGACCACTACCTCACCATGATTTCCGCGGAAAAGGCCGAGCTGTGGCCCCGGGTCATCCAGGAGGCGGAAATCGCCTACCGGTTCAATCCCCACCGCAAGAAGATCATGTCCTACATGGGCAGGGCGCTCATCGAAACCGGCAGGCCCAAGGAGGGCATCGAGGCCATTTCCAAGGTGCTGGCCGCTTACCCCAACCACATGAACGCCCTGTTGAACCTGGGGGTGGCCTACGCGGCGTCCGGCCAGCCGGAAAAGGCCCTGGAAACCTACGACAAGGTGCTTCGGATCAAGCCGGATTACGCCAAGGTGCACAACAACATCGGCAACGTGCTGGTGAAGCAGGGAAAGACCAGGGAGGCATTAAAAGCCTTTGAGACAGCGGCCGGGCTGGACCCAAAGAGCCCCATCGTGCACTTCAACGTGGGCGTGGCCCGCATGAAGCTGGGAGACTTTCCCGGAGCCCAGGACGCCTTTGAAAAGGCACTCGCCGCCGACGCGGCGCGGCCCGGGACCCTTCCCAACGGCCCGTCCGTGCTGCACTACAACCTTTCCGTGGCCTACCTGAACCAGGGCGAGTACGCCAAGGCAAGAACCCAGATGGAACGCGCCCTGGCCTACAATCCCCAGTGGGCCGAGGCCCACCGCACCCTGGGCACCATCCTCATCAAGCTGGGGGAAAACCAAAAGGCGGTGCGCCACTTCCGCGAGGCCATGCGCATCAAGCCGTCCCTGTTCGGCGTTCAGCCGGGAGCGGCTCCCAACAACGCGCCGCCCGGGAGCCGGCCGCCCGCACCCCGGGAGCCGGCCGCGCGATAACAGCCTTCTTGCCGCCTGACCGGGGAATCCTCCCTCGTTGCGGGCCGGGCCGGGGGCCCTTATAATGGGCCTTTGGAATGCAATCGCCATGACCCACAACAACCAGCAAAAACCGGTGGCGGGCGAGCCCGGCGTGCCCGCCCTGCATAGAAACCCCCGGAAAGGGGAGTGCCAGGCCTGCGGGCTGCCCCTGCAAAACGCCCGCAGAAAGTACTGCTCCCGGGCCTGCCGGGAGAAACTGGTGTACAAGCTGGACGTGGCCACCAACCTGTTGCGCGCCATCCACACCCGCTACGCCACGTTCTCCTTTACCGGCCGCACCCTGGCGCTGAACGTGGTGGTGTGGGGGGCGTCCGAGGTCTACAGCTTCTTTTGGGAGCGCGAGGCCGGGGCCAAGCCCGCCGACGATCTGGCGCGGCTCACCGAGGAACTGGGCCGCGAATGGTGGCGCAAACAGAACCAGTCAAACTCCCGCCACCAGGCCGCTTGGCACGTGCTGGGCATGGCCAAAACCCGGCTGGTGCCCCTGGGCCAGGTGCGGCCGGTTTCCGTCTATTCCCCCCGGGTGCCCAGCCGCTACCTCACCGTGCTCAAACTCTCCAGCGACGACCTGTTCTCCGAAAACCCCGGCGTGGCCATCAAGTCCGCCTTCCGCAGGCAGGCCCACAACCACCATCCAGACAAGAACGGCGACGCCCGCATGTTCCGGGAACTCCACCAGGCCTACATGGAGCTCCTGGCCTGGGCCCGGGACCCCCTGGTACGGAACCGCCAGGGCCTGCCCCAAAAATGGTGCTACAACGGCCGCCGCTGGGTCCCCCCCATGGTTCCATAGTTTTTTCCCCTGCCCAGCCTTTCTCTAAATCGATATTTCCAATTTGAACAATTTGAAAATCCTATGTTAGCTCTGGCCCATGCAACGCACGGGCCCAGACAGGATGAAGCGGATCGCCTCCGGCGGGCTCCTGGTGCGGCCGGACCTTCCCCACCCGGCAGCCCGGTGGCTCTACCGGGTCTGCCGGTGGACGCTGGCCGGGACGTTCGTGGCCGCGGGGGCGCTCAAGCTCTCGAATCCCCACGCATTCGCCGTGCTCATCTCCCATTACGGCCTGGTGCCGGACCCCCTGCTTGGACCGGTGGCCGTGTGCCTGCCGCTTATCGAGATATCGGCGGGCGCCGGCCTGGCCGCGGACGCGCGCGGCAGCCTGGCCGCGGTCACGGCCATGTTGCTTTTGTTCGTGTTCGTGCTGTGGTTTGGCATCCTGAAGGACCTGGACGTGGATTGCGGCTGCTTTTCCGCGAGCGACCTGGCGGAGCATGGCAGCCTGCGGCGGGCCATGGCGCGCGATTTCGGCCTGCTTGGCATGGCGGGCTTGCTTTACCTTTTGCGGCGTTTTCCAGCCCGGCGCGGAAATGCCTTGGACAAGGAAGGAGGAGGAGTAGCCTTATGCGATGGAAAATGGCGGTTTGCTGGACGGTTCTCTGGGTTTTTGCGGTTTCGGCCTCGTCGGCCATGGCCTGGGGCGGCAAGGAACTGGAAAACGAGGCCCTGGCCGTGAAGTTCTGCAAGGAGGTCGAGCGCGGCGGCTACGGCGTGGTGGACACGGCCGGCCTGAAGCAATGGATGGACCAGGGAAGGGACATGCTCGTGGTGGACACCATGCCCTACGAGGACTCCTACGTGAAGAACCACATCCCCGGGGCCGAATGCTACGAGTTCCCCATTCCGGAGAAGGAGTCCATGACGGACCGGGAGAAGGCGGATTTCGTGAAGTTCCTGGGGCCGGACAAGGACCGGACCCTGGTGTTCTACTGCGGGTTCACCAAGTGCGGCCGGAGCCACAACGGGGCCATGTGGGCCAGGCGCCTGGGCTACAGGAACGTGTTTCGCTGTCCTGGCGGCATCAAGGCCTGGAAGCAGGCGGGCTACCCCGTGACCAAGGTGGAATAGGGGCCGCGAGCGCCCAACGCCTTTCGGCAAAGCACATAGTTGACAGGAAAGGCTCTTTCGTGTCAATTTGGCATTTGCCAATCAGGCCGAAAGCTCTCCCCAACAAGGGATGGATTCCTTTTCTTCCCCGGACCCGTGTAAGCAGCTCCGCCGCGGGCCCGGGGAGGCCAGGAAAACGAAAGGCGGTTTTCCATGAAGAAGATGTTTCTGGCGTTGTTGGTTGCCGCGCTGCTCGTGAGCCCGGCCCTGGCCCAGGCCGAGGAGAAAGAAGAATCCGATATCGCCATCATGAGCGAGATCAAGCTTCCCTGGGAGTTGAACACCTGGCTGGTGAAGACCATCTGCGTGGAAGGCAAGGTGTTTTTGGTGAGCTACGTGCTGGGCCGCCAAGCGGGCGCTGCGGTGCACTCTACCCAGGTGATGGAGGAGAAGAACGGCCGGTCCGTGCCCATGAAGTGCGACCCGGACGACTACAAGGACGATTAACGCTTTTCATCTTCCGGCGACCCCGATCCGCTTGCCCCGGCCTCCACAGGCCGGTTTTTTTTGCGCTGCCGGAAACCGTTGCCGCCTAACCCGGATTATTCACGAAGCCTGATTTCCGTGCTGGCAAGGCTAGAGGGGTGAAGGCGTACTTTGGTACGCCGAGCCCCGATAACGCGGCCAGCGCGAAAATCGGGCGAGCCCGAAGGGTGAGGAATTTTGCCCGAATGGCAGAATTCCTCAAATAATCAGACCGTCTTTGGCGCAAGACCCGAAAAACAGCTCCAACGGATTGAAAATAAA
>JAFDHW010000149.1 GCA_019308705.1 Deltaproteobacteria bacterium | reverse complement strand
AGAATTCCTCCAATAATCAGACCGTCTTTGGCGCAAGACCCAAAAAACAGCTCCAACGGATTGAAACTAAAGAAAAATTCGATCTCGGGCAAAATTGCTCATGAATAATCCGGGATAATCCCGGGCGGCGAAAGGAGCGCGGTTTGGGCGAACCCATCCTCGAGGTTTCCGGCTTGGTCAAGCAGTTTCCCGGCGTGCGCGCGGTGGACGGGGTGTCCTTTGCCGTTGCCCCGGGCACCTGCTTCGGGCTGTTGGGCCCCAACGGCGCGGGCAAGACCACGGTCATCGAGGCCATCGAGGGTATCACCCGGCCGGACGCGGGCGAAATATTGTACAAGGGCGCCCCCGTGGGCGCGCGGTTCCGGGAGGAGGCGGGCATCCAGTTCCAGAGCACGGAGCTTTTGGCCAAGCTGACGGTGCGCGAAACCCTGCAGACCTTCTCCCGGCTGTACGCCTCCGGCGCGGACTTGTCCGAGTTGGTTGAGCTCACCCTTCTTTCCGACATCATAGACCGGGACAACGCCAGGCTTTCCGGGGGCCAGAAACAGCGCCTGCTTTTGGCCGTCGCCCTGGTGAACGACCCGGAGCTGGTGTTCCTGGATGAGCCCACCACGGGGCTGGACCCCCAGGCCCGGCGGCACGTGTGGAAGATCGTGGAAAGCATCAAGGCCCGGGGAAAGACCGTGCTCTTAACCACCCACTACATGGACGAGGCCCAGTTTCTGTGCGAGGACATCGCCATCATGGACCGGGGAAGGATCATCGCCCGGGGCGCGCCGGACGACCTGTTGGCCGAGCACCTTTCCGGCGCCACCATCTTCCTTCCCGCCGACGCGGTCAAAGGCTCGCCCGAGGGGCTCTTTGAGGGCAGGAACGTGCGCTCGGAGTGCAGCTTCCGCACCTCCCGGAAGGGCTGGTCCATCACCACCACCCGGATCAACGAGTGCCTGAAGGTCCTCCTGGAGGCCGGCGTGGACTTGAACGCCATGACCCTGCGCAGCCCCGGGCTGGAAGACCTGTTTTTGCGCCTCACGGGAAAGGAGATGAGGGAATGAGCCCGCCGGGCGCGGAATAATCCCACAAACCCCTTGCAATCCTCTGTATGATGCGTCATGGGTTGTGCCGGGCGTAACGCGCAAGAACGCCTGCCCTCGTTTCCGCTCCTGCCCGGGAAAGGCCGCGTCATGACCGCTTTCCTGCACCAGTTGGGCCTTGACCCCGCGTTTCTCAAATCCGCCTTCGAGTGGAGCCTGCTGTCGCTTTTCCTGGCCTGCCTGGTCCATTCCTTCTGGGTCCACGGCCCCCACCGGACCGTGCGGGAGTTCGTGGCGGGTTTTTTCCTCACCGCGTTCTGCGAATCCACGGGCGTGCTTTCCGGGGCCTACATCTACCCGGGGTTTACCTTCTACATCTTCGCCACGCCCGTGGCCAACCCGGCCTCCTGGATCGCCACGGTGTACATCATCATCGAGGTCACCAACCGCATCGTCTACCGGGACAAGGCGCTTCGCACCTACGAGGCGGACGGCTTCCGGATGCGGAAAGAGAACTTCACCCTGTTCGGGGGCAGCCTGGTAAAGACCCTGCTCGTGCTGGCGCTGTTGGACGCGGTGTTCGCTCTGGCGGTGGACATCATCCTGGACCCCCTGGCCACCATCTACAACTGGTGGGTGTGGGTGCCCTGCTCGCCGGGGGTCACGGACATCGGCCCCGGGGTGGTGGAGCCCTACAACTTCACCCGCCAGGTATTCATGACCACTCCGCAAACCTGGATCGGCGACTTCTTCGCCCGGTTCTTCCCCAACGGGAATCGCTACCCCACCCGGGTGCTGGGCATTCCCCTCATCAACTTCATCGCCTGGCTGGTGTTCGTGTTCGTGTTCACCTTCCAGTTCCGGTTCGTGGAGTTCCGGGAAACGTGGGGGGAGTGGAAAAAGACCGCCGTGCTGTGGGCCCTGGTGCTCTTGGACGTGCCCGTGATGGCCCTGGCCCTGATCATTCCCAACCTGTAGGACGGAGCGCCTATGGACCGCGTGAAATACATCCTGAAATATCACCTCCACGTCATCTTGTACCTTTATTTCTGGTTCGGGCTTTTCGTCTGTGGGCTGGCCGCGCCCCGGCACCGGGTGGAGGAACTGGGAAGCTCCCTGGTTTCCCAAGGCTGGCACCTTTCCTTGCTGAGCCTGTTTCTGGTGTTGCCGGTGCCCCTGGCTTATTTGTGGAGGATGCGGAGACCCCGGGCGCGGCGGGGGGAGAAGGCGCCCCTGGCCGACCGGCCGGCGGCGTGAGCCAAAGGCCCCGAGAGACGCCGCCGGGGTCCGCAGCCCTGCGGCGGATGTCGCAGTGCGCGGGCACGGGAAGGGGCGCGGCCGTCGGTCAGAGGTTCAACGAAAAGCGGGGTTCACCGGACCACGGTTTCCATGAAGGAGTCCACCTGGGCGCGGATCTGTTCCGGCGAGGTGACCCGGGTGTCGTGGAGGTCATAGTTGATGATGAGAAGGGGGATGCCCTTTTCCCGGCACGTTTCCCGGAACATTCCGTTTAAGGCCATGGTGTTCTTGCACCCCACGTGGCCGGCCATCCAGATCATGTCCGCACAAAACCGTTCGTAAATGTGAAACAGGTCGGAAAAGAAGTTTTCCGCCGGGCCCCGGGTGTGGCGGGCCATGGGGCCGGCCATGATGATGCGGGCCAGGTCCCTTAGCATGGCGTCGGGCGTGGAGGTGTCGATGAACGGGTGGCGGTTGAACGACAGCATATCCATGACCATGGCGCACCCGTACTTTTGCTCCGCCCACACCCACAGGTCCGGCAGGCACAGGGTGGGCGGGTTCCACAGGATGACACGGCGCTTCTCCTCGGCCAGGGCGCCCTTTCCCGCCCGGGCGTTCTTCTCCGCCAAGGAGAGCATCTTCTCCATGACCCGCACGGAACGCCGGGTGCCGGGGTAGGCGATCATGAACAGGAGATGGGAGAAATACACCGGCTCCGCGGCCAGGGGCGCGGGCTTTTTGGCCACCAGGTCCCACAGGGAAAGCTCCGCGGCCGCGGCCCGGTTGCGCCGTTCGCACACCTGGCGCATCCGGTCCCAGTCCATGCGGCCGGGAGTATGCTCCTCCAGCCATGAGATGAGCCTTTTCAGTTGGTCCGCGAAGTACTCCACCGCCCGTTCGGAATGAAAGTCAAAGGGCGCGTCCAGGCGGAACACGGGGCAGGAAAGCTTCTTCTGTATGAGGGTGTACGAGGACATGCCCCCGTTGCAGGGCATGTTGGAGGCCACGGCGGCCACGGGCTTCGGCATGTCGTCTTCCAGGACCAGGCCCATGGTCACCTTGGGCAGGGAGCAGGTGTCCGGCGGCACCCCGGCTGCCTCCGCCACGTCGATGTAGTGCTCTCCCAGCTCGATGCTGATGACGGAGCTCATGATGCCCAGAAGCTCCGCCATCCAGGGAACCAGCCCCATGCCGTAGAGGATCTCCGCGGGCACCAGGTCTTCGTGGAGCACGATCTTGCCCGGCTCGGCCAGCATCCGGCCTATGCTCTTCAGGAAGGATTCGGTGATCTCGGCCATGAGCAGGCCCACGGCCTGGCGGTACACCCCGGTCCGGCCCCGGACGAAGGTCTCCAACAGGTCGTTGGGACTTTTCGCGGCTGCCATCCAGCCATAATGGTTCCTGGCGGCAAGGTAGGCCGCCGGCCCGGTGCGGGCCAGGGCTCCGGCCACCGCGCCCCAGTTTTTCGCCGAAAACCTGGCCTTGAACAGGCGCGCGACCAGGAATTCGGGAAAGGATGGCAGGGGAAGGTTCATTACGGCAACGGGCTTTCCAAAAGCCTGACCAGGTTCACGAGGGCGCTGGGGGTGCCGCTCTTTAGGATCTTGATCTTGCCGTCACGTATGCGCGCGTGGTCCAGGAGGATGTTCGTGGCCATCTTGGCGGCCACGCAGGTTTTTTCCATGTACACGCTTTCGTGGTCCGTGCGCACCCAGTCGCCGATGAACAACAGGTTCTCCACCGGGGACTGGATGGGCGGCCTGAGCGCCTCGTAACCCACGCGCTGGGGGGAGTAGGAAGTCCACCGGTTCACGTACCAGTCCGTGGGGTCCGGCAGGTCCGGGATCACCATGGACAGCTCCTCGTGCACCATCTTCGCGATGAGGTCGTCGTCCGCGTTTTCCACCCGTTCGGTGGCGGCGATCTGGGTTTCGATGACGTTGATGTTCTGGGAGCCGTACTCGGGCACGATGGGCTCGCAAACCTTCTTTCCGTCGATGGTGCCGTCAAAGGCCCAGTTCAACGTGATGCCCAAAAGCTTGAACGACGACGGGAAGAAGTCGATATGCCTGGGGAAGCGTTTTTCCCAGGCCCGGCAGTTGTGGTACCACAGGTTTACGGGAAACACGCCGGTGGTGGAGAGCTTCATGATGTTGTCGAAGTAGGAATCGCCCCCCAGGCGCGACTTGCCCACGAACTCGCGGGCTCCCTCGGTGTCCATGGCCACCAGGTAGTAATCCGCCGTGTATTCGGCGGGCGGCTTGGCGGACAAAGGGCGGATCTTGATCGCGGGCGCGCCGCACACCGGGCACCGGTTGGGCTTGGTGGGAGAGTCGAACACCGAGCCGCACACTCCGCACTTCCACTGCTTGACCCCCGGCTTGGCCTGCTCGTCGCCCGCGGTGACGCTCATAACCCTTCCGCCGGACACGTTCACCCGTATCACCGGCGTGTCGTAGAGGATCTTGCCTCCCAGGCTCTTGATGTAGCGCTCGATGGGGGCCACGTAGGTTTCGCCCGGCGGGTGCATGAACACGTCGATGACCATGTCTGCGGGGCTGCCGGTGCCCAGGCTCATGAGCATGAGGGTGTACAGGGCGGAAGTGTTGTCGATGTGGTCGAACATGGCCATTTCCGAGGTGGGGCCAAAGAACCGGTAGATGAGCCGGTCGGGCATGCCCACGGACCGGGCCCACTCGGGAAAGGAAACGGCGTCCAAGGCCATGCGCTGGCGCTGGGAGGAAAAGTCGAAGGAGAGCATCTTGCGCAAGAAGGGCGCGTTTTTGGGGATCTCCTCCCCGGCGATGATGGAAAAGGCCCTCCTGGCCTGCTCCAGGGACCGGAGCCTGGCGAAAAACCCGGGACGGGCGGTTTCTTCTCCCCCCATGAGGGCGTTGGTGCCGTCGCGGTCCAGGAAGTTGTACATGCTCATCTGGCTGGGCATTTTCCACAGGGTGTAGCCGTGGCGGCCCATGAACTCCCGCAGGTTGTTGTAAAACCCCCACACCGCATGGGCCCCGTGGTCGCGCGGGTAGCCCTTCCACAGGGGCGCGTTTTCGGGAGGGACGCCGAACCCCGGGTCGCGCCAGGACTTGAGCTTCCCGCCCAGCGAATCGCTCTTTTCGATGATCGTGACGTCGAACCCGCGGTCTACAAGCTCGCACGCCGCGTGCATGCCCCCGAACCCACCGCCCAGGATGAGCACGCTCTTGCCGTGCTTGGGCAGCCGAACGTGGTTTTCGGGCACGTTCGGGTAGTCGTCCGTGTAGACGTTGTCCACGCCGCAGCCGGGCAGGGCCAGGGCCGCGGCCCCGGCGGCCCCGGCCGCCAGAAACGCCCTGCGGGACACGGGCCTTCCAAAGATGCTCCTGTCGTCTTTCATGGCTCTCCCAACAAGTCTTCAGGAGACTTTTCGAGGATGGAAAAGAGGATTTGTGCCAGGGTTCTGTGGCCGTACTCGTTTAAGTGCAGGCCGTCATAGGAAAAGACTTCAAGGTCGTTGTTCACCTCCCGGAAGTAGGGCAAGAGGTCGATCACCCGGATTCCCGGAAGACTTCCAGCCTCCTTGAAAACCATCTCGTGCAGGGGCCCGTATTCGTAGTTGTCCGATGCGCCGGCAAACGCCGGCAATATCAGGACGCCGGCGGAAAAGGCGTGTTTTTGGCGAAGTTCGGCAAACAGCTCAAAACCCGCCTCCGCAGGGTTTTTGCCCTTGGCGATCTTTTTGGAATACCACTTTATATAAGGGGTTTTCTCTTTGACAAATAGGTTATAAATGACAAAGGCCAACCGGGAATTTTTTAACAAGGAGCTATATATTTCATACAAAGGCCAATCCCATCCATTTTTTTTCTTCAGAGCTTCATACACATTGCTGTCATATAAAAAGTCATTTAAGCAGAAAGTGAGGAAAACAATGTCTGGGTCATATTTCATCCCTTTTGTCCGCAGGGTTTCCACTTCCTGCAGGG
>JAFDHW010000148.1 GCA_019308705.1 Deltaproteobacteria bacterium | reverse complement strand
GCCAGCGCGGAAATCGGGCGAGCCCGAAGGGTGAGGAATTTTGCCCGAATGGCAGAATTCCTCAAATAATCAGACCGTCTTTGGCGCAAGACCCAAAAAACAGCTCCAACGGATCGACAATAAAGAAAAATTCGATCTCGGGCAAAATTGCTCATGAATAATCCGGGAAAGAAGAAGGGGGACCTGTTTGTGGGGAGACCCTCCCAAAAAGCTCCATGGTTCGGGAATGCTTCGCATTCCTTTTGGCAAGCAAGCCGCGCTTTGCGCTTGATCCGACCTACTTGGCCACTTGGCTGCGGTCGTGGCCGGAAAAATTGATGTGCGCCATATCCGGTGGGCGGTTTGAGCCGGCCAGCAGGGGGGCGGCGAACTCCGCGGCGGCCCGGCCGATGAGACGGTTGGCCCAAGCGGTGGGGTGGCAGTGGTCAAAGAACAGGCGCTCTTGCCGGTGCTCCCGCAGCAGGGGCAGAAGGTCTAAGAAGGCAAAACCCCGGTCGCGGCACAGGCGGGCGAGCTCCCTTTGGGGGGTGGATTCCTCGAAATCCGCGGCCACCTGGAAGGCCACGGGAAAGCACGCCACGGCCACGGAAAATCCCCTTTCGCGGGAAAGCCGCTTCAGCCGGTCCAGGAGAGGGGCCACGGTTTCCCAGGATTGCGGGTTCCACGCCGCGCCCCAGTCGGCCCGCGCCTGGTGCGCCAGGGCCAGGAACGCGGACCGGGAATGCGCCCAGGCGGGGTCTTTGGCCGCGCGGACCCAGGCGAACCGGCGCTCTTTATGCTCCCCGACCCATCGGCCCAGGCGCAGCCTGCCGCAAATCCACCAGGCCAGCGCACTTTTCCTGCACAGCCACCCCGGACTTCCTTCCTCGGAGGCAAACCCCCACGGCGGCCGGGAGTCGTTTAAGTAAAAAGCCAGGACCACCAGGTCCGGTTCCGTGGAAAGCCCCGTCTCCTCCAGGATGGCAAGTTGCTCGGCCAGCCCCGTGTCCCCCACCCCGGCGTTGATCGCCTCCACCTTGCCCGGGGCCGTCCGCTCCTCCAGGGAGGCAGCCAGCGCGGCCACCCAGCCCTCCTCCTCGGGCAGGTAGTCCCCCAGGGTGATGGAATCGCCCAGCACCAGGACGCGGCATACGCCCGGAGGCTTGGGAACGGCCACCTCCGGGCCCCGGAACCCCAGGGCGTTGGTGCGGATATGCACGTCCCTGCGGGAGATGAAATGGTTCAGGATCAGGACGCGCGCGTTTTTCACCAGGCGGCGGCCGCTAGGGGTGTGGCGGATCAGCAGGTCGCGGTTGCTCACGTCGCCCATGGCAAAGGGCGACAAGTCATCGGCGGCGGTGGAAAGGACCCGGGTCATCCGCCAGCGCAGGTAAGCCTCCCCGGCGGTTGACGCCAGCACCAGGGCCGCGAGGGCGGACAGGACGTGGAACAAAAGCTTCCGGCGGCTTCGGGGCATCGGCTCGGCGTCCGGAAAGACCGCTGTCAGCGCATCTGGGCGCCCAGGTGGTTGATGGCCAAGGTGAGCGGCATGACCTCTTGGCCTTGGCCGTCCAGGGAGATGGCCCCGGGGTTCCTGTAGGGGTCCGGGCCGGGGTAGGCGGCCAGCCACTCCTCGCGGTACGCCTTCACCACCTGGAACGCCGGGGACTCCACGTCCACCACGGTCTTTTCCAGGACCAGGTCCAGCTTGCCCTTGCGCTCCTCCAGGTGCATCAGGGGCGCGATGGGCACCCCCAAAGGTTCCCAGTGGTCGAATCCCTTTTCCAGGTTCTTGATCACCGCCATGACGCCCGTGGCCTGGTTGGCGATGAGGGAAAAGGCGGTCAGGCCCAGGTTGTAGGTGTAGGTGCAGTCAAAGTGGGTGGGGTCGTTGCCCCGGCCGTCGTACCCGAAAAAGTGGGTCTGGGTCTTGAACTTGGGCTGAGACTTCTTGAACACGGAAAGCACCGCGGGCGGCACCTTGCCGGACTTGTCCAGGGCCCCCTCGCGGGAGAGCTCCTGGGTGAGGGTCTTGATGCTCATGATGGATTTCTTCATGAGCAGGTATTCGGCGTCGGGCCAGTTTTCGAACAGGATGGGCCCGTAGTACGCCGGGTCCAGGTCGCCCTCGGCCATGATCTTCTCGTAGGAGGACTTTTCCACCCCGATCTTGTAGACGCCCTCCTCCTGGAGGAACTTCAGGTAGTCCTTGACCAGGCCCATGATGACCTTGTCCGTCTCCACCTGGGAAAAGGGAAAGTTGCCGTGGGAGTCCCTCTCCATGAGCAGACCCTCCTGGAAGAAGGCCGGGATGTCGTTGAACAGGTCGTCGTCCCGGGTGTTCCACACGGTGAAGGTCTTGTCCTCGCGGCTTCTGCGGGCCAGCCGCCGCAGGTATTCCAGCTTGTCCTCCAGCAGGGGAAAGTCCTCGTGGAAGGTGGTGTCGTGGGTCTGGTTGTACTCCGCCAGGATGGTGTTCAGCTTGATGATGAACACCTGGATCTCGTTGATGAACTCCAGCACCCCCTCGGGGATGACGATGACGCCGTAGTTCTTGCCCACCGCGGCGCGGCGCACGATGGCGTCGCAGATGACGCGGGAAAGGTGCCTCAACGTCATGCCGAAGGCCGTGTAGTCCACGGTCCCCTCCCGCTCTGCCGCCTGGATGCGGCTCTCGTCCACGTAGTCGGCCAGGTCCTCGCCGATGAGGGTGATGTTGGGGTGGGCCTGGAGCGCCACCTCCAGGGCCAGGTGGGAGGCCACCCGGCCCATGACCTTGCAGATGTGCCAGTACTTCACGTCGCTACTGGCGTCCGTGCACAGGTTGGAGATGGCCCGGGCAAAGGACCGGGCCGCGGTATGGAACCCGAAGCTCATGGCGCAGAGCACGTTTCCGTCCGCGTCGCGCACCTGGATGTCGCCGTCGATGGTCTTGGGCACGCCCAAAACCTGGATGCCCTCCTCAAACAAGTGCTGGGCCAGGAACGCGGCATTGGTGTTGGAGTCGTCCCCGCCGATGATCACCAGGGCGTCCACGCCGAGGTTCTTCAACGTCTTTCGGGCGCGTTCCATCTTCTCCTTGGTGTCGATCTTGGTGCGGCCGGTCTTGATCATGCCGAATCCGCCCATGTTGCGGTACTCGTCCACCATTTCTTGGGTGATTTCTTTGTACTCGTTTTCGATGACCCCGTCCGGGCCCAGGAGGAAGCCTATCACGCGGTTTTGGGGGTTGGCCTTTTGGGCTGCGTCGAAGATTCCCGCGATGACGTTGTGGCCGCCCGGGGCCGGGCCGCCGGAAAACACCACCCCGATGGTTCTGGGCTTGGCCCATCCGGCCACGAACTCCTCGGAGGGCTCGAAGTCCGCAGCTATGGCGTATACGGGCATGTCGATGATGTCGGGCAGCTTGTCCCTTGCCTCGGGGTCCTTTTCGAACCGGTAGCGGTGGTCCGGCACCAGCCGGTGGTAGGGGCTGGTGAACACCGGGCAGGTGGGGGGGATCATCTTGCGCCGCTG
Organism: Deltaproteobacteria bacterium; assembly: GCA_019308705.1. Lineage (GTDB taxonomy): Bacteria > Desulfobacterota > Desulfobacteria > Desulfobacterales > Desulfatibacillaceae > JAHJUF01. The sequence goes on along the minus strand of JAFDHW010000148.1, from coordinate 3,858 downwards.
TTCCATGGAAGGGATGGACGTGGAGGTGAGTTCCCGGATTTTCTTGGTGGCCAGAAGCTTTTCCAGGCCCTCGTTGTCCACCTTGGGGCCTGGCGTCGTCTTGGTAGACATGGTCAACCCTCCTGCAAACGGGTTTGGGCGGCGCCGTTGAGACGGCTCCGGCATTATAGCAAAGGCGGCTCCGGGGGGAAATCGTCTCCCGGGGGGTTCATGCGGTACAGGTAGATGGGGTCGCCCTGGCGCGGCCCCTTGGGCCTGAGCACCCTTTCGGGCAAAAACCCCGGCAGGGGGAAGTTGGCCGAGGCCACCCACGTGCCGGGCGCGCACTCGGCGGCGAGCTTTTCCGCGACGCGTTTCGCCACGTCGGGAAACAGGTAGCAGAACACCACCGTGGCTTGGGAAAGGTCCGCGGAAAAAAAGTTTTTCCAGCGCACCCGTACCCCCGGCAGAAGCAGGCACCGGGCCTTGGCCAGCAGCACGGCTGCGGGGTTTACCTCGAAACCCACGGCGGCTACGCCGAAGCGTTGGTTGGCCCGGGCCAGCACCCGGCCGTCGCCGCAGCCCAGGTCCACCAAAAGGTCGTCTTCCCCCATGGGCACGGCGTCCAGAAAGGCGTCCACCCTGGTCCGGGACGTGGACACGAAAAGCGCCCCGCCGGTTGCGGGCAAAACCACCCCCGTGGACAGGACATAGGCCGCCTTTAGCAGAAAAAGCAGCCCGGCGCCAACCAGCGCCGCGTGGAGCCAGAAGGCCATGGGGTGCTCCGCCGGCCTCCCTTATACCTGGATGGGGATGCCGTGGGCGCGGTCGTCGGTCAGGATCTCGAACGCCGCGCGGTGGGGCGTTACCAGCCGCTGGGTGCGGTTGCCCGCCGTGACGGTGAGTTCGCAGGCGGCGATCTTGGAGTTTAAGCAGTGCTTGATGCCGCCCGGGGGATTGTAATAGGTGAGGCCCACGAAATCGGCGGGCTTGGCGGAAATGGTGCCGTCCACCTGGATGCCCGGCCCCCGGGAGGAGAACTTCCAGGTGAAGTAGTCAAACGAGCCCTTGGCGGTCAGGCTCTTTAGCAGGCCGTTTAAGGGATATTCCTCGCCGTCGATCCTAAGCACCATGACGGTCATGTACGGCGTCCACACCGGCCCGAATTTCAGCTTGGCCGTGCCCACCTCCAGAAACGCGTCCGGCGCGCCCGTAAACCCCGCCACCTGGCCCCAGGCGTAGAGGTCTGTGTGCTTGGAGCCCCAGTTGTGGTTCTGGCTGCCCACCCAGTCGTCGATCTCCAGGGGCTCGCCGTTTACGGTGATGGTGCCCGCGAACCGGGCGTGGGGCCGTCCCACCAGGGCCTTGGCCTTGGGGAGGGGCGCCTCGTAGAGGTTCAAGGGCAGCAGGAAAAGGGGCCGCTCGCCGCCGATGTAGGAAAGGTCCCACCCGATCTCCCGGGTGCCGGTTTTGGCCTTGCCGGAAAGCGAGCCGGATTTCAGAAAGGCGTCGCCGATCTGCACGTTGAAGGAGTCGGGGTCGAAGTGGCACTGGCTGATGGGCAGTTCGGTCTTGGCGGCCACGTGCTTGTTGGTCTCGCCGTCGAAGACCATGCCCCACAGCTCGCCGATGGCCTGCTCGGGCCGCCCCTTGGGGGAAAACACCGTGTAGCGGATCCAGAAGGCCAGGGGCCTTTCCGGGTGGTTGGCCCGCAGGAAATAGGACTCGTAATGCCCCTTTGCATCCTGGGGGCGGTACCTCGCGTAGTTCGCCTTCATGGTCGCTTTTTCGTAATCCGTGCGCATCGTCGCCTCCCGGCGCCTTGGTTGGGTATGGAGGGTCCGGGTCGGCCGGCAAGCTTACCGCCACCTTCCCGCAAGGCACCTTACCTTAGCACGGAAATGTGTTCAACGGTAAAATGACATTATAGTTGTAGGTTTGGCGCTGCGCTTGCGAAGGAGCGGTTGCGTATCTATGGTCTAGGCGGACACATCTCCGTGCGGTCGGGAGGGAGAAAGGGAGCGGAAATGGCCGAGCACTTCGACGTGGTGGTGGGCATTCCGTCCTACAAGGAGGAATCCACCATCAAAAACGTCGCGGAAATGGCTTCCAGGGGCCTGGAGATATATTTCCCGGGGGAAAAAGCCGTCATCGTGAACTGCGACAACGCCTCGCCGGACGGAACCCGGGAGGCGTTTCTGTCCGCGGAAACCTCGGCGCCCAAGAAGTACATCTCCACGCCCGAGGGCGTGCGGGGCAAGGGCGCCAACTTCGAGAACCTGTTTTCCTTCTTCCTTTCCTCCGGCGCCGGGTGGGGCCTGGTGGTGGACGCGGACATCCGGTCCATCACCCCGGAGTGGATAAGGCACCTGGGCGAGCCCGTGGCGGAAAAGGGCTTTGACCTGGTTACGCCCCTTTACGCCCGCCACCAGTTCGACGGCACCATCACCAACCACCTGGTCTATCCCCTCGTCTTCGCCCTGGCCGGGGTGGACGTACGCCAGCCCATCGGCGGCGACTTCGCGTTTTCCCGGCGCATGTGCGCGCATTGGACCCGGCAGGAGTGGTCCGCCCACGTGCGGCAGTACGGCATCGACGTGTACATGACGCTGAAGGCGATCATGGGGGGGTTCGCCATCTGCGAAAGCGGGCTGGGCAGCAAGGTGCACAAGGCGTCCGCCCCCAAGGTGGGGGAGATGTTCACCCAGGTGGTGTACACCCTGTTTTCGCTTTTGGCCGAGAAGGCCGGGGTATGCGAGGACCCGTGCATGGGGGGAGAGGTCCCGTCCGCGTGGGACGGCTCCCGGGTTCGCAGGGTGGAGCGGTTCGTGCCGCCGCGAGTACGAACAGACCAGGGAAGTGGTGGAAAAACACCTTTCCCCCTACGCCCTTTCCCGCATGCGCACCATGTTCGACATGGACCACTACAATATGGGCGTCATGCTCTGGTCCCAGCTGGTGTACACCCTGTTCTGCGAGTTTGAAAAAGGCGGGAAAAAGCAGCGGGAAGAGGTGGTGGAGGCGCTGAAGCCCCTGTACTTTGCCCGGAGCCTGTCCTTTGACTACGAAACCTGGCGCTACTCCGTGGTCCACGCCGAGGAGCAGGTGAGAAACCAAGCCCTGGCGTTCCTCTCCCAGCGCCCCTACCTCTTGGGCCTGTCCCTCGTGGCCCGCAGATAAACCCGGGAAAGGGAAGGGGAGACCCGCCGGCCCTTTCCCGGGGGCGTGGCGGCGCCGGAGAACTGCGAACAAAACAGCGCCCGGGATCAGGAGGCCGAGGCTGGGGAGGATTCCTCCTCAAAGCGCTTCCAGGTGATGATGGTGATGTCGCCGGTGATGCCCCGTTCGGCCAGGGCGCTCTCCATGTCGTTGATGTCCTGTATGCCGGAGATGGGCTTGTCGCGCACCACCTCGGTGTTCAGGATCTGCGTGGTGCCCTCCAGGGCCGACTCCGCCGCGAAGCTGACGAAATACCTGTATTCCGCCATGAAGAACCTCCCATCCCTAGAAGCTGTTTCATAACCTCCTCAGCGTGATGAGGAGGCAAGCGATATGGAAGAAGGCCCTGTAGACCTCGACCAACCTTTCGTGGCGGACCAGGAGCCTTCGAAAATTTCCCAGCCAGGCGAAGGTTCGCTCCACCTTCCATCTTCTGCGGTAGCGGCGGAGCTTTCGCCCGTCCTGGGTCTTGGGCTTTTTCCGGTTTCTGCGATGCGGGCAAACAAGCTCGATTCCTCGCTTTTTAGTCGGTCTTGAAAAACCTCTTTTTCAGCCTTCGGGCAGCCGGATGTTCGGAGCAGGGGCGGCGGGAAGGCTTTGCAGGATGAGGCGCAAAAAGCCGGCTGCGTGCTTCAGCAGCTTGTGGAAGTTTTTGCCGGC
>JAFDHW010000147.1 GCA_019308705.1 Deltaproteobacteria bacterium | reverse complement strand
CCTTCGGCGAACAAGGATGGCTTGCCGCCCCGAGGGAATGCGTAGCATTCCCGAACCGAAACGTTTTTTGGGAAAGGGGGTACAGGGGGAAAACCCGTTTTTTCCAAAAAAGGGTTTTCCCCCCTGCAAACAGGCCCCTAATCCTCCTCGTCCACCAACGCGGCGGGGAGGATGGAGTGGTCGCCCCAGCGGTCGGCGATGGCGTCGATGGCGGCGTTCAGCCGGGATGCGCGTTGGGACAGGCCCTGGTCGAAGAGGCCCTTTTGCTCGGCCATGCCCGGGGCGTGAAGGCTGGAAACGGTCACGCCAAGAAGCCGGACCGGGCGGGAGCCCACCTGGGTCCTTGCCAGCAGGGCCCGGCAAGCCCGGTAGATTTCACCGGCGTCGTCCGTGGGATGCTCCAGGGTGGCGGAGCGGGTTATCTGGACAAAATCCGCGTACTTGACCTTGAGGGTGACGGTCTTTCCCCGGGCCTGCTTCTTGCGCAGCCGGCGGGCCACCCTGCCGCACAGGGAAAGGAGCTTGTTGTGGGCGCGGGCAAGCTCATAGAGGTCGGCATCAAACGTCTCCTCCTTGCCCACGCTCCTGGCCGCGGCCGGCGGGCGCACGGGACGGGGGTCGATGCCCCGGGCGTGGGCGTGCATGGACGCGCCCCACTTGCCGAAGCGCTTTTCCACCCAGGCGGCGTCGGCGCGGGCCAGGGCGCCGATGGTGGTGATGCCCAGCTTGGCCAGCTCCTTTTGGGCGGCGGGACCTGCGCCCCACAGCCGGGAGAGGGGCAGGGGGGCTAAAAATTCGGCCTCGGTTCCCGGGGGAACCTCCAAAAGGCCGTTCGGCTTGCACAGGTCGCTGGCCACCTTGGCGCACAGCTTGTTTATGGCGATGCCCGCGGAAGCGGTGATGCCCACCTCTTCAGCGATGCGGCGGCGGATTTGGGCGGCGGCTTTGGCGGCCGGGCCGAACAGCCGCTCGCAGCCCGTCAAATCCAGGAAAGCCTCGTCCACGGACACCGGCTCCACCAGGGGGGAGAATTCGGCCAGGATGGCGAACACCTGGCGGGAGACCTCGGCGTAGCGGCGGTGCCGCACGGGCAAAAACACGGCCCCGGGGCACAGCCGCCGGGCCGTGGCCACGGGCTGGGCGCTTTTCACCCCGAACGCCCGGGCCTCGTAGGAGGCGGAGCACACCACGCCCCGGGCCTCGCCGCCGCCCACCACCAGGGGCAGGCCGGCCAGGGAAGGGTCGTCCAGCACCTCCACGGCGGCGAAAAACGCGTCCATGTCCACGTGGACGATGGCGCGCGGTCTTTGGGTTTCGTTGGAAATCCCCATGCTTCACCCGTTCGCGTCTTCAGGATGGCGCACCACGCGTGGAAAATCAATTGCCTGCCGGGGTGTTAAAAACTATGATGGAAAAGTGTGTCGACTTCAGGAAAAGTTATACAGAAAGGACCCTTGCCATGTATTTTGACTCCCCCGGGCGGGCCAACACGGAAAAGACCATTGAACTGGCCAAAAAAAGGGCCGAGGAGTTGGGCATCGACGAAATCGTGGTGGCTTCCACCCACGGAGACACCGGGCTTCTGGCGGTGGAAGCCTTTCCCGGGGCGAAGGTGGCCGTGGTCACCTACCACTGCGGGTTCAACGTTCCCTTTGAGACCGTGATGAAGCCCGAGGTGCGGGAGACGCTTCAAAGGCGCGGGGCCGCCGTGGTGCAGGCCACCCACGCGCTCTCCGGGCTGGAGCGCTCCATCGCCAAGAAGCACGGGGGCATGTACCCGGTGCTGTTGATGGCGGACGTCCTGCGGCTGTTCGGCCACGGCACCAAGGTGTGCGTGGAGGTGTCCATCATGGCCGCGGACGCGGGCGTGCTCTCCGGCAAGGAGGTGGTGGCCATCGGCGGCACGGGCCGGGGCGCGGACACGGCCCTGGTCATCAAGCCCGCCAACCAGTCCGACCTGTTCGACATGCGCATCCGGGAAATCATCTGCAAGCCGCGCACGTTCTGAAAAAAACGGAATCGCCGGACCGTGCGGGCACAATCGCTTTGCAAAGGCGGTTCCTTGTGCTTAATATAGCAAGCTTAAACACGCCCTTTCGCCAAGCCGGGAAACATGAGCCTTTTCGCCCGCGTCATGCCCGAGTTCTGGACCCGGACCGCCAAGCCCGGCGGGCCCAGAATGCTCTTCAACTACCGCCGGATGTGGAAGCAGACGGTGATCGTCACCGCCCTGGTGTGCCTGCTTCCCCTGTGGATCATGGCGGCCATCAACTATTACCAGTATCACCACGCCCTGCGCGCGGAGCTCATCGACCCCACGGAGCGGCTGGTGCAGAACTCCAGCCGCTCCGTGAACTTCTTCCTGGCCGAGCGGGTGTCGGCTTTGAATTACATCGTGGAGGACAACTCCTTTGAGCAGCTTGCCGAAGGCGGCCGCCTGGGGCCTATCCTGGCCCACTTGAAGCGCGCCTTCGGCGGGTTCATCGACCTGGGGGTCATCGACTCCAACGGCGTGCAGCTGGAATACACCGGCCCCTACCAGCTGGAAGGCAAGAACTACCGCAAACAGGAATGGTTCAAGGAAGTCGTCATCCAGGGCCAGTACATCTCCGACGTGTTTTTGGGCTACCGGGACTACCCCCACTTCGTCATCGCGGTGACCCACGAGAAGAAAAGCGGCGAACTCTTCGTGCTGCGGGCCACCATCGACACGGACGTGTTCAACGAACTGACCAAGGGGCTGGCCAAGACCGAGTCCTCCGACGCCTTCATCGTGAGCACCGACGGCCTGTTGCAGACGCCCAGCCAGTTTTACGGCCAGCCCATGGACGCCTTCTGGCACCCCCTGCCCAGGCAGCCGGACCCCGGCCCCACGCTGATCCAGGACCTGGAGGATCCCCAGGGGCGGGACGTGTTCCTGGCCTACCAGCACATCGAGAACTCGCCCTTTGTCATGGTGCTGGTAAAAAGCACGCCGGGCATCCTGAAGGGATGGTTCTCCCTGCGCAAAAAGCTCATCGGTTTTTTTGCCGTGTCCACGGTGGGCGTGCTCATCGCCATCCTGGGGGTGTGCACCCACCTGGTTTCGCGCATCTACGTGGCGGACCGGCGCAGGGAGATGCTTTTGCACAAGGTGGAATACACCAACAAGCTGGCCTCCCTGGGCCGCCTGGCCGCGGGCGTGGCCCACGAAATCAACAACCCGCTCGCCGTGATCAATGAAAAAGCCGGGCTTTTGAAGGACCTGCTCGCCATTTCCAAGGACTTTCCCAACCGCGAGAAAGCGAATTCCATCGCGGACTCCATCCTGTACTCCGTGAGCCGATGCTCCACCATCACCCATCGGCTTCTGGGGTTCGCCCGGCACCTGGACGTGGCCTACGAAACCATCGACCTGGACCACGTGGTCAAGGAGGTCCTGTCCTTCATGGGCAAGGAGTTCGAGTACAGGAACGTGAAGGTGAACCTGACGGTGGACGAGAACCTGCCCGCCATCCAGACCGACCGGGGCCAGATCCAGCAGGTGGTGCTGAACCTTTTGAACAACGCCTTTGCCGCGGTGAGCGAGGGGGGCAGGATCGACATCCATCTGTATCCCGTGGATGGGGACAAGGTGGCGCTTTCCATTTCCGACAACGGGTGCGGCATTCCGCCGGAACATCAAAAACTGGTGTTCGAGCCGTTTTTCTCCACCAAGGGCCGGAGCGGCACGGGCCTGGGGCTTTCCATCACCTACGGCATCGTGCAGAAGCTGGGGGGCAACATCGACCTCAAAAGCACCGAGGGGGTGGGCACCACCTTCACCGTGACCCTGCCCGTGAAGGGCCGCCCCGAAACCGCCAAGGAAAAGGAAGGGGAAGCATGACCCCTCCTGAAAAACCCCTGGGAGACGACGGCGGACTGCAGTTTTTCGGCCGCATTTCCGCCAGCATTTCCCACGAGCTGAAAAACGCCCTGGCCGTGGTCAACGAAATCTCCGGCCTGCTGGACGACCTGACCGCCCTTTCGGTGAAAAAGAAAAAGCCGCCGGACCTGGACCGCTTCGCCAGCCTCTCTAAGCGCATCGGCGACCAGGTGGACCGGGCCGATGGCATCGTCAAGCGGCTGAACAAGTTCTCCCACACCATCGACGAGCAGGCCAAGCTGGTGGACGTGGCCGAGGCGGTGGACTTTCTGTGCGCGCTTTGCGGCCGGTTCGCAGACCAGAAAATGGTGGAGCTCGTAAAAGAGCCTCCCAACAAGCCCCCACAGGTGGAGACCAACCTGTTCGGCTTTTTGCTCGTGATGTTCCTGCTTGTGGACCGGGCCATGGACCTGGCGGGCAAGAACGGAAAGGTGCATCTTGCCGTGCGGCCGGTGGACGGCGGAGCCGGGGTGGACATTTCCGGGACCTGGCAACAGCCCTTCGACCTTGCGCCGGAAAACCGGGACACCTTGAAAACCTGGCAAGGCCGGTTGGGGATGACCGTGGGCGGACTGGGCGAAAAGTCCGCCGTAACCATCGTATGGCCGCCCAGGCCGCCCTTGTAGAGGCGTGGATCGGCTTTCTCCCTTGCAAGGGGCTTTCCAAGGGGGAGGAAAAGCGTTTATAAAGAAACAGATTCGCACGCGGACGCCCGCGTTCACGAAAGGGGGATTTCGCCCATGGCGAACGGCAAGGTTTTGCTGGTGGACGACAACCAGGAATTTCTGGAGATTTTGTCCGAGCGCATCGCCAACAAGGGCCTCCAGGTGGACACCGCCACCACGGGCCCCGAAGCGGTGAAAAAGGCGGAAGAGGAATCCTATGACGCCATCATCCTGGATCTGGTCATGCCGGGCATGGACGGCATCGAGGTTTTGAAGAAAATGAAAGCAGACCATCCCGAGCACCAGGTCATCCTCATGACCGGTCACGGCTCGGTGAAAAAGGGCGTGGAGGCGGTGAAGCTGGGGGCGCTGGACTTTTTGGAAAAGCCCGCGGACATCTCCGAACTCATGGAGAAGATCAGCGAGGCCAAGGCCAAAAAGGCGCTGATCGTGGAAAAGCAGCACGAGGAGAAGATCAGGGATATCCTGTTCTCCAAATCCTGGTAGACCTCGGGCTGCCTGAAAGAGCGAATCGCGGCGTTGTGCGGACGAACAATGCTCGGCGTACGATATGTGCGCCTGCGCCTGCGCTTTATCGCTTTCAGGCAGCCCGGGTTTTTGGGGACTGCAATTTTTCCCCCAATGCTTTTCACGCGGCGGTGAGCGCCCGGTAGATTCCGGGGAGTTTTTCCGGGACCTGGAAGACGTTGGAGATGACGGTGTGGCGGGCGGCCCCGTAGAGGCCGTCCAGGGCCCGGGCGTTTTGCATGTTCACGGTGATGGCGTGGACGTGGACGGCTTTTCCCCGGGCTTCGGACACCGCTTTTTGCACGTCATGGGCGGCGTGGGGGCCCTTGTAGTCCAGGTCGTTGGGGAACCCGTCGGACAGGACGACCAGAATCTTCACCTTGCTTTCCCGGGCGGCGAGGAGCGCCGTGGCGTGGCGGATGGCCGCGCCCATGCGGGTGTTGCGCAAAGGCGCCATGCCCGCGATGCGGGATTTGGCTTCCGCCGACAAGGGCTCGGTGAAGCCCTTTGCCTCCACGAAATCCACCCGGGAGGGGCCCGCCCCGGAGAACCCCGCCACCGCGAAATCGTCGCCCACCACGGACAACGCCTCGCAGAACAGCACCATGGCTTCCTTTTCCACGGTAAGCACGCTTTTCGCCGAGCCTTGGGCCGGGTTTTTCGTGGAGGCGGACAAGTCCACCAAAAGCAGGGTGGACACGTCGCGCTCGTTTTTCACCCGCTTGGTGTAAAGACGGTCCGAGGGGGCGGCGCGGCGCCTCTTGTCCACGGCGTAATCCACCAGGGCGGTGTGGTCGAACTCGTCGCCCTCGGGCCAGCGGCGCAGCAGGGACAGCCCCTGGGGCCTTAGAAGCTCGAAGCTTTTGCGGATGCCGGTCGCCAGGCCGGGGTGCTCCGCCAGGACCCGGGCGTAGAAGTCCGGGTCACCATGGGGGGCGGAAAAGGCCTTCACCAGGCAGTGGTCCGGCAGGTACTCGAACAGGCCGTGGTCCCATTCCGGGTAGCGGAACACCCGGCCGGATTCCCTGGTCTCCTCCGGGTCCGCGGCGCGGGCCCCGGGAGGGATGAGCGAGGAAAGGTCCAGGCCGCGCGCGTTTTGCCGCGCGCCGGGCAGAGGACGGGCCAGGGCCTGGAGGTCCGCCGGGGTAACGCCACCGGCTGCAAGCTTCTCCTTGAGCGGCACGGCGCGGGCAAAAAGCCCCGCTTTGGCCAGGGCCGCCTGGATGCGGCGGGCCTGTTCCACCACGTCCGGGGCAAAGGGGGCGAACAGCTCCGGG
>JAFDHW010000146.1 GCA_019308705.1 Deltaproteobacteria bacterium | reverse complement strand
CAGGGCGGGCATTCCGCCCGCAAAGCGCGTTATTTCCGGCGTCCGGTCAACGATTCCCACGCCGCGGCCAGCATGTCCGCGGCGGCGTCCACCTCGTCTTCGACGGTGGGCAGGCCCACGGAGAGCCGCACCGCCCCGGCGGCCCGGTCCCTGGAAAGGCCCATGGCCGCCAGCACGTGGGACACGGAAACCTCCGGGCCGTGGCAGGCCGCGCCCGTGGAAGCCGCGAGCCGGGGGCAGGATGATAACACGGCCTCGCCCGTGACGCCAGGAAAGGACAGGTTTACGGTGTTGGGAAGCCGTTGTTCGGGGTGCCCGTTCAGCAAAAGGCCGGGAACCCTTTCCGCCAGCCGCCCATGGAGCCTGGCGGAAAGGTCCGCCAGCCGCTTCCGCGATCCGGGCAGGGCCCGGCGCGCCGCCTCGCAGGCCGCGCCGAACGCGGCGGCGAGGGCCACGTTTTCCGTGCCGGACCGGAGGCCCCTTTCCTGGCCCCCCCCGTGGAAAAGGGGGGCAAGCTTCACGCCCCGGCGCACGTACAGGGCGCCCACGCCCTTGGGCGCATAGACCTTGTGCCCGGCAAAGGTGGCCAGGTCCACCCCCAGGGCGGCCACGTCCACGGGCAGCTTGCCCAGGGACTGGGAGCAGTCCGCGTGCAACAGCACGTCCGGCCCCAGAGCTTCCCGGATTTCCGCCACCGGCAGGATGGTCCCGGTCTCGTTGTTGGCGTGCATCACCGACACCAGGGCGCAGCCCCCCGCGGCGGTCCGGGCCGCGGTTGCGGGGTCCGGCCGCCCGGTTTCGTCCACCTCCAGAAAGACCACCTCCGCGCCCTGCTCCACGAGATAAAGGGCCGGGTTCAACACGGAGGGATGCTCCACGCTGGTGGTGACAAGCTTTTTGCCCCTCCAGTCCTCCACCGCGCCCTTGAGCGCCAGGTTGTTGGATTCCGTGGCGCACCCGGTGAACACGATTTCGTCCGGCTCCGCGTTCACCAGGGCCGCCACCTGGGCCCGGGCGGTTTCCAGGGCCCGGCGGGCCTCCCTGCCCAGGGCGTAGCCCGAAGAGGGGTTGCCAAAGGCGTCCGAAAGAAAGGGCAGGGCGGCCTCGCGGGCCTCGTCGCACACCGGCGTGGTGGCGTTGTAGTCGAGGTAGATAACGTCCCTGGATGGTGTGGAAAATGTGGGCAAGGCGGATGGTTCCGCCCTCCCGCCCGCGATGCCGGGCGGGAGGGCCGGAAGGGTTGTTCCGGAAAAGTCCGGGTTTTGTTTACTCGTTCAGGGCCGCGTGGGCTGCGGCCAGCCGGGCGATGGGCACCCGGAAGGGCGAGCAGGACACGTAGTCCAGCCCGATGGCATGGCAGAAGGCCACGGACCGCGGGTCTCCGCCGTGCTCGCCGCAGATGCCCAGCTTGATGTTCTCCCGGGTCTGCCGCCCCTTTTCCACGGCGGTCTTCATGAGCGAGCCCACGCCGTCCTCGTCGATGGAGGCGAAGGGGTCGTTCGGCAGAAGCTTGTTCTCCAGGTAGTTGGGCAAAAAGCTTCCCACGTCGTCGCGGGAGAACCCGAAGGTCATCTGCGTGAGGTCGTTGGTGCCAAAGGAGAAGAACTCGGCCTCCTCGGCGATCTTGTCCGCCAAGAGCGCGGCCCGGGGCACTTCGATCATGGTTCCCACCATGTACTTGAATTTCACCTTCCACTCGGCCATGACCTTCTGGGCCATGGATACGATGATCTTCTTCTGGTTGGCCAACTCCGCCGGCGAGCCCACCAGGGGAACCATGACCTCGGGCCGCACGCGCACCTTTTCCTTCCAGCACTTGGCCGCGGCCTCGAAGATGGCCCGTGACTGCATGGCCGTGATCTCCGGATAGCTGATTCCCAGGCGGCAGCCCCGGTGGCCGAGCATGGGGTTCAGTTCCTTCAACGACTCCACCGCGTGCTTCACCGCGGAAAGAGGCACGTCGAGCTTCTTGGCCATCTCCTTCTGGGTGGCCTCGTCGTTGGGCAGAAACTCGTGGAGCGGGGGGTCGAGCAGGCGGATGGTCACGGGCCGGGAGCCCATGGCCCGGAAGATGCCGTAGAAGTCCTCCCGCTGCATGGGCAGGAGCTTCTCCAGGGCCAGCCGGCGGCCTTCTTCGTCTTTGGCCAGGATCATCTCCCGCATCGCCCAGATGCGGTCGCCGAAGAACATGTGCTCCGTGCGGGTGAGCCCGATGCCCTGGGCCCCGAACTTGATGGCGGTCTCCGCGTCCGCGGGCGTGTCGGCGTTGGTGCGGATCTTGAGCCGCCGGAAGGTATCGGCCCACTTCATGATGGACCGAAACTCCTTGTGCTCCAGGGGGTCCATCTCCACCAGGGAAAGCTTGCCCTCGTAGATGACGCCCTTGGTGCCGTTCATGGAGATCCAGTCGCCCTCTTTGAACTCCTTGTCGCCGAAGCGCAGCGTCTTTTTCTGGAGGTCGATCTTCAGGTCGCCGCAGCCCACGATGCAGCACTTGCCCCAACCACGGGCCACCAGGGCCGCGTGGCTGGTCATGCCGCCCTTGGAGGTGAGGATGGCCTGGGCGGGCTTCATGCCGTGGACGTCCTCGGGCGAGGTCTCCTCGCGCACCAGGATGACCTGTTCGCCCTTTTCCCCGAGTTCCATGGCGCGGTCGGCCGTGAGCACGATTTTGCCCACCCCGCCGCCGGGACCCGCGGGCAGTCCCTTGACAAGAACCACAGATATCTTCTCCTGGGCCGGGTCCAGCATGGGGTGCAAAAGCTCCTCCACCTTGTCCGGGGTCACGCGCAACACGGCGGTCTTCTGGTCGATGAGTTTCTGGCGCACCATGTCCACGGCCATTTTCACCGCTGCCGGGCCGTTGCGCTTGCCCGTGCGGGTCTGGAGCATGTACAGGGTGCCGTCCTCGATGGTGAACTCGATGTCCTGCATGTCGCGGTAGCGGTCCTCCAGGATCTTGCGGATGCGGACCAGCTCCTTGTACGTTTTGGGCATGGATTTCTGGAGACTGGGAAGATGCTTGTTGGCGTCGTTCTTGGAGTCTTCGTTCAAGGCGTAGGGAGTGCGGATGCCCGCCACCACGTCCTCGCCCTGGGCGTTCACCAGCCACTCGCCGTAGAACTTGTTCTCGCCCGTGGCGGGGTTTCTGGTGAAGGCCACGCCCGTGGCGGATTTGGCGCCCGTGTTGCCGAAGACCATGGCCTGCACGTTCACCGCGGTTCCCCAGTCATCCGGCAGGCCCTCGATGCGGCGGTAGGCTACGGCGCGCTTGCCGTTCCAGGAAAGGAACACCGCCGCGATACCGCCCCACAGCTGGTCCGTGGCGTTTTCGGGAAAGGCCACGCCCAGGACCTTCTTGACCTCGGCCTTGTACTGGCCGCAGAGCTTTTCCAAGTCCTCGGCGGAAAGATCCAGGTCGTTCTTGTAACCCTTCTTGGCCTTCATGTCTTCCAGGATATGCTCCAGGCGGCTCCGGATGCCGTCGCCGTCCTTTGGCTCCAGGCCCTTGGCCTTTTCCAGGACCACGTCCGAGTACATGGAGATGAGCCGGCGGTAGGCGTCCCACACGAAACGGGCGTTGTTGGTCTTTTTGATCATCCCCGGGATGGTCCGGGGGGTGAGCCCGATGTTCAACACGGTTTCCATCATGCCGGGCATGCTCACCCGGGCGCCCGAGCGTACGGACAGGAGGAGGGGATTTTTGGGGTCCCCGAATTTCTTGCCCGTGGCCTTTTCCAGGCGGCGCATGGCCTCGTTGACTTCCTTTTTCAGTCCCGGCGGATATTTCTTTCCCCGCTTGTTGAATTCGGTGCACACTTCCGTGGTGATGGTGAAGCCGGGCGGCACCGGCAATCCGAGGTTGACCATTTCGGCGATGTTGGCCCCCTTGCCTCCCAGCAGTTCCTTCATGTCGGAGCTGCCTTCTGCCTTGCCCTCGCCGAAAAAGTAGATGTATTTTTCCGCCATTTGTCCCTGTTTCTCCTTTCTTTGCCCCACGCTCAAGAATTTTTCCGGCGGCGGCCGGCGGGCGTGGCAGGCGGGGTACGAGAAACTTGTCCGGAAGTTTTGGTGCTTAGCATGGACCTCCGACTCTCGCCGGGTTAGTCTTGTCATAAATCCCACCGGCAATCAACCTCTACCTCAAGTGGTATGACCCCTTGCGCCGGCGGGAAAACACGGCGCCGGGTTTTTGGGGCCGCTTTCCAAAAGCCCCGGCCGCCGGGGCTGGAAGCGGCCCAGCGGCTCCCGCTTTCACCCGGAAAGGGCCAAACCGTCCCTGGGGCGCTGGACCCTGGTGCATTGTTTTCCGGTAAGGATTGTGCTAATTTTTGAAAGCTTACAAACAGCGAGGTCTGCCTTGACGCTTGAATACCTCTTCGGCCCCGTTCCCTCGCGCAGGCTGGGGCTTTCCCTGGGAGTGGACCTTGTGCCGCACAAGACCTGCTCCCTGAACTGCGTGTACTGCGAATGCGGGCCCACCACGCGGCTTAGCATCGACCGCCGCGAGTGGGTGCCCACCCCGGCGGTCATTTCGGAGCTGGACCGCTTTCTCGAGCCTGGTCCGCGCCTGGATTTCGTCACGTTTTCCGGCTCGGGCGAGCCCACGCTCCACAAGGACCTGGGCAAGGTGGCCCGCCACATAAAACAGCGCCATCCCGCCTACCAGGTGGCGTTGCTCACCAACGGAACCCTGCTTTTCCGGCCGGACGTGGCCGCCGACGCCATGGCCGCCGACGTGGTCATGGCTTCCCTGGACGCGGGAACGCCGGAGGCTTTCCAGGCCGTGAACCGTCCCCACCCGCAGCTCGATCTGGAAATGGTCGTCCGGGGGCTCGAGGACTTTTCCCGCGGCTACACCGGCGAACTGTGGCTGGAAGTTTTCTTGGTCCCGGGCTTGAACGACTCGGCCGCACAGATGAAGGCCGTGCGCCGGGCCGCCGGCCGGATCCAAAACGCCCGGGTGGTGATCAACACCCTGGACCGTCCGGGTGCCGAGGCCTGGGTTCAACCCGCCCCGGCCGGGGTGGTGGAACACGCCCGCCGCCTGTTGGGGGGGGAGGCCCCGGGCGCCGCGGGCAGGGAGGCGAAAGCCCCGGGCGCGGAGGTGGACCGGGATAGGTTGCTCCATACCATCCGCCGCCGCCCCTGCACGGAACAGGACCTGGTTTCCGCCTTTGCCGCGGAGCCGGAACGGATCAGGAACATCCTTCTTTCCCTGGAGCGGGAAGGGCGGATCCAAAAAGAGATGAGTTGGCGGGGCGTCTTTTACCGGACTGCAAACGAGCCGGCCCCTTAAGGGACCACATCCAGGAGGAAAACGATGCCTGTCTACATCTGGGAAGGCAAGAACAAGGCCAATTTCAGGCAAAAGGGCGAGTTCGAGGCGCCGGACGAGAACGCCGTAAAGCTGCACTTGAAACGCCTGGGCGTCACGCCCACCAAGATCAAGAAAAAGCCCAAGGACCTCTTTGAAAACGTGGCGATGTTCCAGCCGAAGGTGAAGGAAGAGGATGTCATCATCTTCGCGCGCCAGTTTTCCACCATGATCGACGCGGGCCTTCCCCTGATCCAGTGCCTGGAAATCCTCTATTCCCAGCAGGAAAACCCCACCTTCAAGAAGATGCTCAGGGACATCAAGGAATCCGTGGAAAGCGGCGCTACCCTGGCGGATTCGCTTAGAAAGTATCCCAAGCAGTTCGACGACCTGTTCGTGAACATGGTGGCCGCCGGCGAGATCGGCGGTATCCTGGACACCATTCTCCAGCGGCTGGCCGCTTACATGGAAAAGACGGCGGAATTGAAATCCAAGGTCAAGGGCGCACTTACCTACCCCATCATCGTCGTCATCGTGGCCGCCCTGGTGGTGGCCGTCATCCTGGTGTTCGTCATCCCGGTTTTTGAGAAAATGTTTGCCGACTTCGGCAGCGCCCTGCCCGCACCGACGCAGATCGTGGTGAACCTTTCCAAATTCGTGAAAAGCAAGATTCTTTACCTCATCGGGGCGGTGGTCGTCTTGGTCATCGCCTTCAGGCGGTTGGTGGCCACGGAAAAGGGCCGGTACATCGTGGACGACCTTCTGCTCCGCTTGCCCGTGTTCGGTCCCCTGTTGCGCAAGGTGGCGGTGGCCAAGTTCACCCGCACCATGGGCACCATGCTGTCTTCCGGCGTCAGCATCCTGGATTCTTTGGACATCGTGGCCAAAACCGCGGGCAACAAGATCGTGGAAGCCGCCATCTACAACGTGCGCCAGGGCATCACCGAAGGCCGCACCATGGCCGACCCCCTCGGCGAGTCGGGCGTGTTCCCCTCCATGGTGGTGCAGATGATCTCGGTGGGCGAGCAAACCGGCGCGCTGGACTCCATGCTGGAGAAGATCGCCGACTTCTACGACCGCGAGGTGGACCA
>JAFDHW010000145.1 GCA_019308705.1 Deltaproteobacteria bacterium | reverse complement strand
GGAAGCTGTACTTTTGTACCGCGACCCCCTCCTGACGCAGCTATCGCGTGAATCGGGCTCGCCGGAAGGGTGAAAAATTTCACCAATGTCAGCATTCCTCAAATAAACAGCGTGCATTTTTCAAGGACCCTTCCATTGGCACTTAACCTGTTTAAATCCATATAAATATTTTATTCGGTGAAATTTTTCATGAATGATTCGGGTCAAGGGTCTCCTCTTTTAAAACCGCAGGTTGCCGAACGCCGGCTCGCCGATGGGCAAAAGCAGGCTCACCTCAAAGGCCATGGCCAGCCAGTCCCGGATCTCGGAAAACTTCAAGACCCGGTCCGAAAGCAGGCGGGCGCCCGTGTAGAAGGGGTGCGCCTCGCCGTGGTACTTTTCCATCATCTTGTCGCGGAACGCGTTTTTCTCCTCCTCGGACATGGGGTTATCCTTGGCCGCGCGCTTGCGCTCCTCGATGGAAAGCAAGACCTCGGCCGCGGACCTGCCGCTCATCACCGAGGTCCTGGCCCGCATGGTGTGGAACAGGAAATGGGGGCGGTAGGCCCGGCCGCACATGCCGTAGTTGGCCGCGCCGTGGTCCGGGCCGATGACCAGCTGGATGCGGGGTACCTGGGCGCAGGACACCGCGCGCACCATGTCCGCCCCGTACTTGCCGATGCCCGCGTGTTCCGACGCGGACCCCACCATGTAGCCCGGCGAGTTCTGGATGAACAACAGGGGCGTCTTTTCCCGGGAGCAGCGCACGATCCACTCCGTGGCCTTCCGGGCCGCCTCCACGAAGATGATGCCCACCATGTTGGACGCGACGACGCCCACGGGAAGCCCCCTGATGCGCATCTTGCCGCACACGATGTTGTCGCCGCGGCCGCGGGCGTACTCCTTCTTGTATTCCAGGAACTCGCCCTCGTCCGCGATGGCGGGGAGGATGGCGCGGATGTTGATGCCCTGGTACACGTTGGCCGGCAGGTTCTCGTAGATGGACTCCACCGGCTTGGCGGGCTCGGCCTCCTCGAAGCGGTGCGAGTAAAGCGTCTGGGGCCGGTCCAAGGAGAGCATCTCGCGCACCCTGGCCACCGCGTCGTCCTGGTTCTTGCAGAAGTGGTCCGCGCCGCCGGAGATGGCGGTGTGCACCTTGGCCCCGCCCAGGTCCTCGGCGGAGATGACCTCGCCGGTGGCCGCCTTCACCAGGGGCGGGCCGCCCAGAAAGGAATAGGACATGTTGTCGATCATCACCGCCTGGCAGGCCATGAACACGATGTAGGCCCCGCCCGCGGTGTTGCCGCCCGTGGACAGCGTGATCTGCTTCATGCCCTTGGCGGACATGCGGGCCATGTTGTAGAACATGGCGCCGAAGTGCTCCTCGCCCGGGAACACGTCGGCCTGCATGGGCAGAAACGCGCCGCCGGAATCTGCGATGTACACGCAGTTCAGGCCGCAGCGCTCGGCGATGGCCTGGGCGCGGAGGTGCTTCTTCAAGGTGATGGGAAAGTAGGTGCCCGCCTTGACCCGGGAATCGTTGGCGATGATCATGGTCCAGTTGCCGTGGATCTTGCCGATGCCCGTGACCACGCCGCCGCAGGGCACGTCCTCCACGCCGGGATAACCCATGCCGAACCCGGCGATGACCGAAAGTTCATAGAACGCAGTGCCCGGGTCGACGAGCTTTCCGATGAGCTCGCGCACGGGTTTCTTGCCCGCCTTGGCGAGCCGGGCCACGGCCTTTTCCCCTCCCGGGTTTTGCGCCGCGTCCATGCGCTCGGCAAGCTTCGCCTCTTCCGCTTCCCAGTGGGCCTTGTTCTGTCGGTTCGCCATGTCCCCCCCTTATTTTCCCTTGTATACGGGTTTGCGCTTTTCCCGGAACGCGGCCAGCCCTTCCAGGCGGTCCTCGGTGGGGATGGTGATCCAGTAGGCGTTGGATTCGATGGCAAGCCCGGTTGCGATATCGGTCTCCAATCCATGGTTGATGGCGTACTTGGCCTGGGCGATGGCGATGGGCCCGCCCCGGCAGATGTCGCCGGCCAAAGAAAGCGCCTCGTCCAGAAGCTTGCCCGCGGGAACCACCCGCTCCACCATGCCGATCTTCAAGGCTTCCTCGGCGGGCACGCGCGCGCCGGTGAAGATGAGTTCCTTGGCCTTGCCCCGGCCGATGAGCCTGGGCAGGCGCTGGGTGCCGCCCGCGCCGGGGATGATGGCCAGCCGGGTTTCGGTCAAGCCCAGGGTGGCGGTGTCCGCGGCGATGCGGATGTCACAGGCGAGCGCCAGCTCCGTGCCCCCGCCGAAGGCCGCTCCGTTCACCGCGGCGATGACCGGCTTGGGCAGGTTTTCGATGTCGGAAAACAGGTTGCGGATGGTGAAGATGAACTCCCGGACCTGGGTCTCGGTCAGGGTGGCCCGTTCCTTCAGGTCCGCGCCGGCGCAGAAAGCCTTGTCGCCTGCGCCCGTGATGATGACCACCCGCACGTCGGCGTCGAACCGGACCGCGTCCACCTCCTCCTTGAGCGCCCGCAGCATGGCGAAATCGAACGCGTTGCGCTGGTCGGGACGGTTTAACGTCAGTATGACGGCCTTTTCCTTCCGTTCGGAAAGGACCAGTTTCTCTTCCATGGAATATCCCCTTTTGGGCCGTTCGGCCGAGGCCAACGTGGTCGAAAGAAAAAAGAAAAAGGTCAGGGGCGGAAAACCGTGGGGGAACCTCCGTCATTACTAAAAACGGAAGGGGTTTTCAACGGATATCGGAAAAGGAGGGCCGGGGTGGGCTGAAAAACGGCGGCCACCCTGGAGATGGAGGCGCCGCGGGGGAGCCTTCCCTGCTCCCGGGCATCGGGCTTTATGCCTACCGCGGTGGAAAACCTTTTTAAAGAGGGCCTAAACCAGGGGCAGCATGTAGTCCACCAGCTGGTTGGAGGTGCGCCGCAGGTTCATGGAAAGCAGGCGGGCTACGCCCTTCAGCATCTTGATGCCTATTTGGGGATAGGCGGAGAGGATTTGAACAAAGTCGTCCCGGTCGAGCGTCACCAGGGTGGCGTCGGTTTCCGCCACCACGGTGGCGGACCGCGGAAATCGGTCCACCACGGCCATCTCGCCGATGGAGTCCCCCCGGGAAAGGGTGGCCAGCCTGGCCCGCTGGCCGCTCTTGGCGTCCTTGATCACGGCCAGGTCGCCGTCCGACACGAAGCATACGTAGGAGCCGGGCTCGCCCTCCTCGAACACCAGTTCGCCCTCGCCCATGTCCAGAAGGTGCATGTGCCGGGCGACGATGCCCATCTCCTCGGGAGTGAGCTCCTCGAAAATGGACACCCCGCTCAACAGGTCCTCGATGATGGCCGCTATGCGGTCTGCTCCGCCCATGCGCTCCCCCTTTTTTCCGTTTAAAAAAACGGCCCGGGGGCGTCCCCCCCGGGCCGGTGGATGGTCACGCAGCCAAAGGCCCTCAGGACGCTTGGCGGTTCAGGTATCTCTGGGCGTCGGCGGAACCTTTTTCCGCCGCCACGGCGAAGTCCACCATGGCGGCGTCCTTGTTGCCGGACAACAGGTGGATTCTTGCCCGGCCATAAAGGAAGTCCGGGTTGTCCGGGTCCTTTTCCAGGGCATCGTTCACCTTTTCCATGGCTTCGGAGAACTTCCGCTGGTCCATGAGCGCCATGGCCAGGCCGAAAAGGGCGTTGGGGTTGTCCGGGTCCTTTTCCAGGGCCTTTTTGTAGTTCTTTTCCGCGGCCTGGGGATTGCCGTAGATGGCGGCAAGCTCGGCCTTTTCCATGAACGCCTGGGCCGGGGAGAGCATGGGCCCGGGAACGGGGGCGTCCATGGCGGAGCCGGGCCCTTCCAGGGTTTCGGGCTGGGCCATCCGGTCGTAGGCCTCCATGTCCACCGGCTCATCCACGGGCTGGACGGGCCGGGAGGACGCGGCGGCCGTGGCCGTTTCCTCCAAGGCCTTTTGCATGTTCATCATGCCGCCCACGGGGATGGTGTAGGAAAGCCAGGCGCGGTCCTTGTCCAGGCCCGCCTCGAAGACGAGCACCAGGTCCCCGGGCAGCATCGCCTGCTGCAGCTGCGCTTCCGGCGGAAGCATGGCCTCCATGGCGCCGCACATGAAAGCGCCCATGTCCATGGTTCCCTGGAACAGGGGGCCCTTGGCCGGGGCCTCCTTCAGGTCGTTCACCGCCAGGACCAGCTTTTCCAGGCCGCTGTCGTCGTTGGCCATCAAAAGCTTGTCCCCCGCCAGGGTGAACCGCATGATGAGCCCGTCAAAGGGCATGGGAGGCGCGGGCCGGCCGGAAGCGGCAAGCTCCGCCATGCGTGACATGTCGAGCTTGAACCCCAGGGTGCGCTGGCCCCGGACCCGGCCCTCGGGCAGAGGGATCAGAAGGTCGGCCATGGAAAAGGGCGGCTTTTCCCCCTGCTCAGCCAGGTAGGGGTCCATGCCCTTCAGGTAGGCCAGGGTGGCGTTCAAAAGGTCGTCCAGGAAGGGACCCTCGGCCTCTTTCTCCTCCTTGAGCGCGGCGATGCCTTCGAGGATCAGCTTGCCGTCTTTCATGGAAAAGCCCATGACCGACTCGCCGGTCATCTGCTTGGCCACCGGCGCGAGGGCGGAAAGGTCCAGGCCGAACTGGGCGTAGAGGTCGTTCATCCAGTCGAAGAACCCGGCCACGTCGTAGGGCAGGGTGCGTATCACGGACTGGTGACCCTCGGGCTCGTAGTCGCCCAGCACGCTCTTTTGGGACGTTGCGGCGGCCCGGGACAGGAACTTGGCGAAATTCGTCCCCTCCTTGGGCCGGTAATCCGCGGACAGGCGCACCTCGTCGCCGGCCAGGTTGATGGCCAGGGACATGTCGCTCACCTGAGAGGCCATGACCTCCAGTTGGTCCACGACCTTCATGGCTTCTCTGGCGGCCTTTTCTGCGTCCCGGGCCGAAGGCGCGTCCGTGGCGTCCGGGCGCTGTTGCGCCTGGGCGAGGGTTTGCTCGATCTTCTGGCGGATCAAGGGGCCGGCCGCAGCCATGAGCCTTGCGGGGGAGGTTTCCAGGGTGATGGAGTCCGCCATCTTGCGTTTCGCCGCGTCCTGCAGAAAGGCCACGGTCTCGTCGGGAATCTGGGGGACCGGCGGAAAAGCGTAGATGTAGTAGTCCGGCCCGGTGAGCACGGTGCCGAACTTGCCCGCCATGGCGGTGAAATTTTCGTTCTGCTCGGTGAAGGGGATGAGGGCCTGGGCCTCCATCATGTTTTCGCCGATGCGGCCCCGGACCACGATGTTACGGTCCTCGTCCACCCAGTCCAGCCCGCCGAGCATCTGGCCCATCTGCTGGGAGGGCGCGGGCTTTTCCGGGTGCGACTGGGCGGCCCACTCATCGATGGTGTCCATCATCTTGTCGAACCGGGCCACCGTGAGCACGACCTGGACCGGCCCTTCGGCCTGGCCCGGCGCGGCCTCCCCGGCCTCTTTCGCAGGCGCGGCGGGCTTGGCGATCTTGCCCCGGACCTTGGTGTCGGCGGCCGGGGTCCCGGCGTCCTGGGAACCCTGGGAGCCAAGGAAGAACACCAGGCCCACCACTACGGCGGCCGCCAGGATGGGCGCCGCCACCAGAAAGATCCATTTTTTGTTCATCGAAGGGCTCCTTTTTTCCGGGAAAGCGGCGGAACAAGACCTCCCGGCCCATATCTTGCCGGTGTTTGAGCGGCTCCTCCGGCGCGCGCCGGAGGTCCCGAATGACTTTCAAGAAACGTGCCGAAGCACGCGAGTTCTGGCGGCATGATGAAGGGCGTCCCGCACGCAAACGCCGTGCGGCCTTCATTTTATAGCAAAGCCCGCGCAAGCAACGCAACCCCAAACTTCCGGCAAAAACGGCATGTTGCCGCTTTGGAACCCGTTGTTTGCCACGCTGCCGGCTTTTTTCTGCTGTCGGCGCGGGGACGAAAAGGAATTGCCGCCTTGATTCCCGTGGGAAAACAGGCTAGCATGGGAAATTCTCTTTTCCACGCGGTAAACAGCCGCCGGGCCCGGCGGCCGCTCGCAAAGACCGATCCATGCCCCATGGTCAGCTTGAAAAGGCGGCTCAAATCCTCGCCCGGTGCAAGAGCGCCGTGGCCAGCACGGGCGCGGGCATGTCCGCGGAGTCCGGCATCCCCACCTTCCGGGACCCGGGAGGGCTGTGGGACGTGGTGGACCCCATGGAAGTGGGAACCGTGGCCGGGCTGGTCCGGGCCCTGGACAAAAACGCCGCGGCCCTGGTGCCGGTGCTCCGAAACATCCTCTCCTCCCTGGAGAAGAGCGCGCCCAACGCCGGGCACTACGCCCTTGCAAAACTGGAGAAGATGGGCGTCTTGGCCGGCGTGGTCACCCAGAACGTGGACAACCTCCACGCCGAGGCGGGAAGCCGCCGGGTGGTGGAGGTCCACGGCAACGCCTTCCGGCTTCGGTGCCTGGCCTGCGGAAGCGTCGAGCGAAAGGACCGCGCGGCGCTTTTGGC
>JAFDHW010000144.1 GCA_019308705.1 Deltaproteobacteria bacterium | reverse complement strand
CGGTGCTTCTGGAGGGCACGGACTTCAGGTGGACGGGCAAGGTGGATGCGGAGGAGATCCTTTCCGTGGCCGCGGACCGGGATCCTTCGCTTCTGGGCCCCAACACCATCCGCGCCATGCTGGGGGAGGGCGACGCGCGCCGGCTGGCGCAGATGATGTCCGGGGCAAACGTGCTGTTTCCGGCCTTTTACAAGCTTCTGGCCCACCCCATGTGGTCCGTGCGCCTGGGCGCCATGGCGGCCTTCGAGCACCTGGTGGAGGAGGATCCGAAGCTGGCCGCGGCGGCGGCGGAGAAACTGTGGGAGCTCTACGAGACCGCGACGGATGACGGCGTGGCCGGCGACGCCCTGTACCTTTTGGGCCAGACCGGCAGAAAGGACTTCGCGCAGCGGGTGCGCCGGGCGGCGGAATCGGCCCAAAGCCCGGACGTGCGCGAGGCTGCGGCGGACGCGGCGGACCAGCTGGAGGCCGCTGGTTGAACCAGGAGGAGATCAAGGACCGAGTGGAACGCTGGACCCGGCGCAGGCCCCCGGGCAAAATCCGGGTTTTCGAGGACACCTCCGCGTTCATGAAGATCACCGCCGGGGACGTTTTGTCGCTGGGCGGCGGGCACTACCTGGTCTACGGCGAGGAGACGGAGGGCCGGTTCGGCTTGGACGAGCAGCCCAAGTTCTGGGTCAAGCGCGCCATCGACCTTGCCACGGGCAAGAAGAAGGTGGTGAAGCTGGCCTTTTACGAAAGCTTCGAGCTTTCCCTGGGCGAACAGAAGGTCCGGTGCTACCGCAGCCCCAAAAAGGAGGCCCGCATCCTGGAAAAGACCGCGGGGGACGGCCGGTTCATGCAGGGGATTTCCGTTGCCGACGCCGCGGGAAACCCCGTGCGCATCCTGGACCGCATCCTGGGAAAATCCCTCTACGCCGTCATCCACGCCTACGAGATTTCCCACCGCGAGTACTTCGCCAAAACCTTCCCCTCCCTGTTCGCCGCCTGCATGGATGCGGTGCACGCCATCGCGGACCTCCACGCCATGGGCGAGATCCACGGGGACATCCGGAACGACCACCTGTTGTTCGACCGGGAAAGCCGGACCTGGAGGTGGATCGATTTCGACTACGCCTACGAGTGGACCGAGCGGCCCTTTGGCGTGGACCTCTACGGCCTGGGCAACGTGCTTTTGTTCATCACCGGCATGGGCTTCCACGTGTTGAAGGACATGGCGGCCTGCCTGCCCGACGAGGCCGAGGGCAGTATCTGCCTGGAACCTTCGGACTTCTCCCTGTTCTTCCCCCACCGCATCATGAACTTGAAGAAGCTCTTCCCCTACGTCCCCGAAACCCTCAACCGGGTGCTCATGCGCTTCTGCGCCGAATCCGGCGCCTTCTACGAAACCGCCGGGGAGCTGTTGGAAGACCTGGAAGAAGCGGGGAAAGAGATGGGGCAATAGGCGGCTTTTGCGGGTGGCCGGGGGCTGGGCCGCAGGGTCTTTTTTTCCCCTTCCATCCGGAGGGTTCGTTTTCATATTGTAGACAAAGGGGGTGCCGATGCCTGGGGAACCCAAGGAGGCGGGCATGCTGGTGGCCGTGGACAACTCGGAAAACTCCCGGCGGGCCTTGCGCTACGTGGGCAGGATGGTGAAGCACCTTTCCGGCCCCGTCACCCTGCTCCACGTGGTCCCAAGCCCCAACCCGGACCTGTTTGCCGACCAGGAGACGATGGACCGGGAGGTGAAGCGGCGGGAAGCCGAGGGCAGACAACTTCTTTCCCGGGCCCGGGACATCCTGGGGGAGGAGGGGGTGGACCCCGGGCGGGTGACCGAAAAGCTGGTGGTTGCCGCGCCGCCTTTGACCGTGGCCGAGGCGGTGCTCTCCGAGCAGAGCAGCGGCGGCTACGAAACCGTGGTCCTGGGCCGCCGGGGCATGACCCCCAAGGAAGAATTTCTGTTCGGCAGCGTGTCCTCGGCCGTCGTCCGCCGGGCAAAGGGCGTCACCGTATGGGTGGTGGAGTAGGCCCTTCCTATTGGCGGCTTTCCGTGATCCGGTCCAGGATCAGGCCAAAGAACGCGTCTCCCGAGGAGGCGGAAAACCGCCAGCCCAGGTGCGCGAAGCACTTGCGGCACAGGCCCACCTGCCAGTCGTAGCCCGGAAACCAGGTGAACTCCGCGGTGGCCGGGCCGACGGCGCTCACCCCCGCGCTTTGCCGGAAACAGCCGATGGTGAACACCAGCCCCGCGGGATTGAAGAAGGTGTGCTTGTGCGAGCCGTGGCGCTCCACCCGCTGGGAGCGGGAGGTGACCACGCCGCCGCAGGACCCGCACAGGATGCGGTCGCCCTTTTCCTTCAGGGACTGCTCGGGGTCCTTGAACGTCTTCGCGCCGCCGGAGCCTGAGCCGCCGGGGCCCTTGCCGTGCTCCCGGAAGAGCAGGGTTGCCGGGTAGGATCTGGGTTCCAAGAGTCCCTCCATGCTGTTCCGTCCCAAGAGCCCGGTTTCCGCGGAGCCCAAGCCGCCGGTTCCGGAAAAGGAACGCCGGGCCCGGGGGCGGGACGGAAAGGTCCGCGGCCCGGGATGGTCCGCGATGAACAAAAACGCCCTGCCGGGCTTGACCGGAGACAGGCCCGGGAGAAGCCGCTTCCTGGCCGCGCGCCGGTCGATGGCGGTCTTGGCGCAGGCCATGCGGGCGTCCTTCCCCCGCCAGCCGCCCCCTTCCAAGCGTTCCAACAGGTCCTTCAACACGCCGGGCATGAAACCACCCCTCCGCCGGCCCGGAAAAAGTACAGGGCCGGCATGTGTTTTCCTAATGTACCGCATAGGATTCAAGTTTCAACGCCCCCGGGTCCAAAAACCCGGGCTGCGGCCGGCAACTCCCGCTGGGGCGCGGAAATTCCACGCCCGGTCCGTTGGATTTTTCCCCGCCCTGTGCTACGTTTCTTTCCCGTCTTTTGCAACCGGCAGGGCAAAAACCAGGAGCAGGGGCCATGAGGGAACAATCCGAGCTGGTGGAGTGGCTTTCCAAGGGATTCGAGAAAATCGGAGCCTGGTCCTACGACCACCGGCTTTTCGTATTCACGCTGTGCGTGGCGCTGTTGGCGGCCTGCGGCTGGTTCGCCATGGGCACCCGGTTCGACAACAGTTTCGAGGCCTATTTCGACAACGACGACCCCGCCTACCAGGCCTTTTTGCAGTTTCGCGAGGACTTCGGCTCGGACGAAAGCGCCTACATCCTCTACGAGGCCCCGGATTATCCCTACGGCCCCTTCAACCTGGAGGTCATGGGCAAGATCCGGCGCCTGACCGAGGCGCTGGCCGAAGAAGTGCCCTTTGTGGACGAGGTCACCAGCCTGGCCAACGCCGAGTTCATCGAAGGCGTGGATGACGAGCTCCTGATCCACGAGGTACTGGAGGAGTTTCCCGACTCCCAGGAAAAGCTTTTGGAAATCCGGGACAAGGTGCTCGAGAAGGAGATCTACCGGGGCGGGCTGGTGTCGGCGGACGGCAAATACGCCGCCTTGGTGGTGGACATGGCGCGGGCCTCGGTGGACCCCCTGGAGAAGATCCAGCTGGACCC
This sequence comes from Deltaproteobacteria bacterium, assembly GCA_019308705.1. GTDB lineage: Bacteria > Desulfobacterota > Desulfobacteria > Desulfobacterales > Desulfatibacillaceae > JAHJUF01. The sequence continues at coordinate 2,909 of JAFDHW010000144.1, read as the reverse complement.
GGACGGCGGCACGGGGCTTTCCAACCTCTATCCCCAGGTCACCTTCCACGCCATCGAGAAAATCCTGGCCCGGCCGGAGTACAAAGGCATCAGGTTCTACCACACCGGCGACGTGGCGCTGAACTCCAACTACAACATGACCGCCCAGGGCGAGAGTCTCCGCCTGGGGATCGTGGCCGCCGTGATCATCGCCCTCCTCCTCCTTTATTTCTTCAAGAGCGCCATGGGCGTCGGCGGGCCCATGGTGGTGGTGGTCATGTCCGTTTTGGTTTCCCTGGGGTTCGTGGGGCTCATGGGCTGGAACCTGGACCTCATGGTCATCATGATGCCCACGGTGTTGATCGCCGTGGGCGTGGCCGACGCGGTGCACATCTTGTCCGAGTTTAGGGTGCTCCACGCCGCCCACTCGGACCGCCGGAAGGCCCTGAAGGACAGCATGTACCTGGTGGGGGTGCCCTGCCTGTTCACCAGCGTCACCACCATAGCCGGGTTCTCCTCCATGAGCGTGTCGCCCATCAAGGCCATCCGCCACTTCGCCATCTACTCCTCCGTGGGCGTGGCCGCGGCCTTCCTCCTCACCGTCACCCTGCTCATCGTGCTGCTCTCCTTCGGCCGCAGGTACTCCGAGGCGAAAGGGGACGAGGACCTGCTCCACGCCCGCGGAGGCGCGCACATGCAAGCCGGGCTGAAATGGGTGGCCCGGTTCGTGACCAGGCGGCCAAAATCCATCATCGCCGTTTCCCTGGCCCTCTTCGCCGCCGTGGGAGCGGGCATGGTGCGGCTGGAAGTGGATACGAACTTTCTGAACGAATTTTCCCCCCGCACCAAGATCCGCAGGGTCACGGAAAAAGTGGACACCGTCATGGGCGGAGCGGGCAGCTTCTCCTACATCTTCGACTCCGGCGAGCCCGAAGGCATGTACGACCCCGAGGCTCTGGCCGTCATCGAGGCGGCCCAGAAAAAGGCCGACGAGCAGGACTACCTGGTCATGAAGACCTACAGCATCGTGGACCTTCTGAAGGACTTGAACCGCGCCATGCACAACGGCGACCAGGAATACTACCGCCTGCCCGAGTCCCGCCAGCTGGTGGCACAGTACCTGCTTTTGTACGAGATGAGCGGCGGCGAGGAGCTTTCCGAGTACCTGTCCACGGACTACGCCCGGGCCAACCTGGAAATCCGCTGCCGCATGAGCCGCACCAGCAAGTACGAGGAGGCCGCCGACACGCTGAACCAGCACCTGGCCGAGGCCGACACCAAGGGCTTGAACTGGGCGCTCACCGGCATGGGGGCCTTGTGGATCGAGCTCATCGACTACATCATGCAAAGCCAGATCCGCGGGTTTCTTTTGGCTTTCGCCGTCATCGCCGTGATGATGTGCCTGGTGTTCAACTCCATCCGCGTGGGCCTGGTGTCCATGATCCCCAACCTGGCCCCCATCATCATCACCCTGGGCACCATGGGCTGGATGGCCATTCCCCTCGACTACGTGAAGCTGTTGATCGCCTGCGTGGCCATCGGCATCGCCGTGGACGACACCGTGCACCTGGTGTCCCGCTTCCGCCACGAGTTCTACCGCACCGGGAACTACGCCCAGGCGATGAACCTCACCATGGCCGAGGTGGGCCGGGCGCTGTTCATCACCACGGTGGTCCTGGTCACCGGGTTCTCCATCCTGGTCATCTCCATCATGGGCACCCTCCAGTCCTTCGGCATGCTGGTGGCCGCCACCATCCTGGTCGCGCTTCTGGCGGACTTTTTCCTGCTCCCCGCCGTGTTTCTGCTCCTAAAGCCCTTCGGCCCGGAGGGCCGGCCGGAACCGGCGGAGGCGGAGGCGGAGGCCGCCGCGTTCAACTAGCCCGGCCCCCGGAGGAAAACAACGGGGTTGAAAAACCGCCATCCGTGTCTATGGTAGAAACGTTTTTCCCCCTGGCACGAAACCTTGACGTATCCCCGCCCCGGCGGGGCAGGCGAAAGAGACCGGCATGAAAATAGCCATCAGCGGAAAGGGCGGCGTGGGCAAGACCACCTTCGCCGCCTTGCTCGTCCGCACCCTGGACGCAGCGGGCAAGAAGGTCCTGGCCATCGACGCGGACCCGGACGCCAACCTGGCCTCCGCCGTGGGCGTGCCCGGCGCGGGCGGCATCGTCCCCATTTCCGAGATGAAGGAACTCATCGCCGAGCGCACCGAGTCCCAGCCCGGGTCCATCGGCGGGTTCTTCAAGTTAAACCCCAAGGTGGACGACCTGCCGGATTCGCTTTCCGCCAGGATGAACAACATCAAGCTCATGCGCTTAGGCGGCGTGAAAAAGGGCGGCGCGGGCTGCATCTGCCCGGAAAGCACCATGCTAAAGGCGCTCGTCACCCACGTGGTGCTCTCCCGAAACGAAGTGGTGGTCATGGACATGGAGGCCGGCATCGAGCACCTCGGCCGGGGCACCGCCCAGGCCGTGGACCGGCTGGTGGTGGTGGTGGAGCCGGGCAAGCGCTCCATCGAAACCGCCCGCCACGTCCGCGAACTGGCCCAACAGATCCGGCTTTCCAGGATCTCCGTGGTGGGAAACAAGGTCCGGGGAGACAAGGACGAGCAATTCCTCCGCGAACAGCTCTCGGACTTCGACTTCCTCGGCTTCATCCCCTTCGACTCCGGCCTCATCGACGCGGACCTCGCCGGCCAGAGCCCCTACGGCCTGGCAGACGCCCCCACCGAAGCCGTCCGCCAAATGGCGGAGAAGCTGGGGGCCTTGTAGAGGCGGGAAGGGGAACCCCTTCCCGAAAAGTTGCCGGTGTTTGCATAGCCCGAATTATTCATGAAAAATTTCGCCGAATAAAATATTTATCCCGGATTATTCACGAAGCCTGATTTCCGTGCTGGCAAGGCTAGAGGGGTGAAGGCGTACTTTGGTACG
>JAFDHW010000143.1 GCA_019308705.1 Deltaproteobacteria bacterium | reverse complement strand
TGGAGCCCGCGGCCACCGTGGCCGCCGCGGCCCGAGAAAAGGGCGTGGAAACGGTGTGCGCCTTCTTCGGCCGAAACCTGGCCCAAAAGCTGAAGGACGAATGCAGGCGCGCTGACCTGCTGGTGGTAAACAACGTGCTGGCCCACGTGCCGGACGTAAACGATTTCGTAGGGGGTATCAAGATCCTGTTGGCGGAAAACGGGGTGGCCACCCTGGAGTTTCCCCACCTGTTGCGCCTCATGGAGGAAAACCAGTTCGACACCATCTACAACGAGCACTTTTCCTATTTTTCCTTCCACACGGCGCGCAGGATTTTCACGGCCCACGGGCTGCCGGTGTTCCACGTGGAACAACTGCCAACCCACGGGGGGTCGCTCCGGATCCACGCCGCCCACGCGGAGGCGGGCCGCAAGCCCTCCCCGGCGGTGGCGGCCCTGGTGGAGCAGGAACGCGCCGCGGGCTTGGACACGCTTTCCGGGTACGGGGATTTCGCCCCCAGGGTCCACGGGGTGAAGCGAAAGCTGTTGACCTTTCTTATCCAGGCCAAGGAACAAGGAAAGCAGGTGGTGGGCTACGGCGCGCCGGCCAAGGGAAACACCCTGCTGAATTTCTGCGGGGTCCGCACGGACCTGTTGGCGTACACCGTGGACCGAAGCCCCCGCAAGCAGGGAACGTTCCTTCCCGGCACCCGCATCCCCGTGTACGCGCCGGAGAAGATCGCAGAAACCAAACCGGACTACGTGCTCATCCTGCCCTGGAACCTGGCCGACGAAATCGTGGAGCAGATGGCTCCCGTCCGCGGCTGGGGCGGGAAGTTCGTGGTGCCCATCCCCGAAACCCGGGTGCTGCCATGATTTTCACCGAAACCCCGCTTTCCGGGCTTTGGGTGGTGGAGCCCGAGCGGCTGTGCGACGAACGGGGGTTTTTCGCCCGCACCTTCTGCGCGCGGGAGTTCGCGGAACAGGGGCTTGCCACCCGGTTTGTCCAGTGCAGCGTGTCCTGGAACGCGAAAAAGGGCACGCTCCGCGGCATGCACTTCCAGAAACCGCCCCACGAGGAAGCCAAGCTGGTGCGGTGCACCTGGGGGGCGATTTTTGACGTGGCGGTGGACATCCGAAAAGATTCGGCCACGTACGGAGCCTGGTTCGGGACGGAGCTTTCCGCCGAAAATCGGCGGGCCCTGTATGTGCCAAGGGGGTTTTCCCATGGATTCCAGGTGCTTAGCGACGGCGCCGAGGTGTTCTACCAGATATCGGAATTCTTCGCCCCCGGCTTTGGTGCGGGACATCACCACGCGGACCCCGTGGTGGGCATACAATGGCCCCTGCCCGTGACGGTGATTTCGGAAAAGGACCAAAACCTGCCCCTTCTTTCGGATATGGAACGATAGCATGGCGGACGAACAGACAGGGGTGCTGGTGGCGGGCATCGGGGGCGCGTCCTTGGGCACCGAGGTCCTAAAGGCGCTTTCCCTGGCCGGGCGCTACCGGGTCTACGGGTGCGACATCTCGCCTTATGCTGCGGGCCATTACTTTCCCGGCCCCCTGGAAACCTTCGTGGTAAAGCGGGAAAACTACGTCGAGGACGTGCTGGCCCTGTGCCGGCGGCTTTCGGTTTCCGTGGTGGTGCCCGGCGGCGAGGAGCCGGCCATCCTGCTGTCTGCGGCGGCGGAGCGGTTCGCGGACAACAACGTCCGCCTGGCCTGCAACACGCCGGAGGTGGTGGCCCTGTGCTCGGACAAGGCCCGGCTCTTTTCCTTTCTGAAGGACAAGGGGGTGGCCATCCCCGAGTCGCTGGAGATTAACGACCCTTCGGACCTTCACGGCTTTCCCTGCCCCTGCGTGATCAAGCCTTCCCGGGGCAGCGGGGGCTCCAGCTTCGTGTTTCTGGCCGGGGACGGCAAGGAGGCGGTCCTGTACGCCGCCTACCTGCTGGAAAACGGGGTGCCCGCCATGGCCCAGGAATACCTGGGGGAAGAGGAGGGGGAATACACCATCGGCGTGCTGTCGCTTCCCGGCGGGACCGTGGCCGGGTCCGTGTGCCTGCGCCGCATGTTCCACGTGAAACTCTCCTATGTGCAGAAGACCAAGACCGGGGTCATCTCCAGCGGCTACAGCCAAGGGCTGGTGAAGGATTTTCCGGACATCCGCCGCCAGGCCGAGGACCTGGCCCGGCTGGTGGGAAGCCGGGGCCCCCTAAACATCCAGGCCCGGCTCAAGGGCGGAGTGCTCCACCCCTTCGAGATCAACCCCCGGTTTTCCACCACCACCTACCTGCGGGCCATGGCGGGGTTCAACGAGGTGGACGCCTTCATCCAGCACCTCCTGACCGGTAAGCCGCCGGAGCCGTTTGCGGTTTTGCCCGGCTATTACCTGCGGAGCCTGGACGAGGTCCGGGTTCCCCTGGAAGACGTGAAGAACGCGCCATGATCCGCTGGATCCTCCCCAACCTGGGCACCGCCGCCTTCGACGCCGCCGCGGATGAACCCGGCGTGGACATCCTGGACGTGCGTGACCTGCTGGACAAGCCGGGAAACCCGTCCGCCAGGGTGGCGGAAAAGGTGGCCGAGGGCAGCCGCCTTCTGAAGGAGAACAAGAAGGTGGTGGTGTGCTGCGATTACGGCATGTCCCGGTCCAACGCCATCGCCGCGGGGATTCTCGCCTCCGTCGAGTCCCTGGCCTTCGGCGACGCCCTGCGCCGGGTGATGGAGGCCACCGGCGAGCGTGCCATGCGGGTGGAGGTGATAGATGTCGTCCGGCGCATCGTGCAAGGCCCGGCCAAGGAGGCCGAAAGGGACCGGATCCTGGTGCTGGGAGGCAGCGGGTTTTTGGGACGTGCGCTCGTTTCCGCCCTGGAGGCTTCGGGCGCTGAGTATGCCGCGCCTTCCTCGGACAGGGTCGACGCCGGCGACGCCGCGGCCATGGCCCTGGAGGTCTGGGAGCAGGGCGTGTCCACCCTCGTCTTTCTGGCTGCTCCACGGGTGGAAAACACCAGCGAATCGCTCGGCCGGTCGCTGGCCATGTTGAGAAACGCCTTGGCCGTTTGCTCGCAGACCGGCGTCCGGCTCGTCTTTCCCAGCTCCTGGGAGATCTACGCGGGGCATACGGGAGATATCCTGGCGGATGAGACCCTGCCCCCCAGGCCCCGGGACATCCGCGGCGAAACCAAGTTTCTGTGCGAAACCCTCATCGGCCACTACCGGGAGGCCCGCGGGCTTTCGGCCTGTGTCCTCCGGCTGGGACCGGTCTATGGAACGGGAGCCGGGCGGCCGCCTTTTATCCACAACTTCCTTTCCCGAGCCAGGCGAAACCTGCCCGTGGTCACGCACCAATACGCCAACGGCCTGCCCGCCGTGGATCTCCTCCACGAGACGGACGCGGCGAGGGCGCTCTTGCTGGCGGCGACCGCGCCATACGAGGGGACCCTCAACATCGGCGCCGGCCTGCCGGTCACCACGGCGCGCATCGCAAAAATGCTGGTGGAAAAAACCGGTTCCAAAAGCGAGATCGTCCATATTCGGCTGGACGCCCGGACCACCAACGTCACCATGGACACCGCCCTGGCAAGGCGCGTCCTTGGGTGGCAACCGGAAGTTTCCCTGGAAAAAGGGCTCGAAGAACTGGTGGCCGCCGGAAATGTGGAGGCCCATGAGCATTGACGCGCAAAAAAAACCGCTCGTCAGCATCGGTTTGCCCGTGTACAACGAGGCCCGGTTTTTGGAACAGACGCTTACCTCCCTGCTTTCCCAGGATTACAACGAACTGGAGGTCCTCCTGTCCGACAACGCTTCCACGGACAAAACCCTCGAGATCGCGCGGAGGTTTGCCAAAAAGGACGGGCGGCTGAAGATCCACGCCTTTTCCAAGAACCAGGGCGCGCGGACGAACTTTTTGCAGGTCCGCAAGATGGCCCGGGGAACCTATCTCATGATGGCCGGAGGCCACGACCTGTGGTCGGAGAACAACGTGAGTAGCTGCGTCCGGCTCCTGGAATCCAACCCCGGGGCCGTTTTGGCCTTTGGCTCCTCGGTGTGGATCGACGGGGAGGGAGAGGTCATCAACAGGGAAACGGGATACACGGACACCCGGGGGCTGGATGCCATGGGCCGGTTTTTTTCCGTGTTCTGGGGCAATATGCATCCCTTTTACGGGGTGATCCGCAAATCGGCCATAGACAAGGTGGGCGAAATACCAAACACCCCCGGCGGAGACCTTTTGTTTCTGGCGAAGCTTTCGCTGATGGGCGATTTTCTCCACGCTCCTAACGCCGTCTGGTACAGGCGGGAATTCCGCACGGAGACATCCTATGACGAAAAGCTCGAACGCTTGAGGAGCCGCTATTCCCGGTGGCAATTCCAGCGGCATTTTCCCCTGGCCGCGATTCCCTTGGAGCTTACGCGCATCGTGCTGGCCTCGCCGCTGCCCTTCAAGGAAAAAATCTTGCTGCTGGCGGCCATGTGGGCGTCTTTTCCCGCCAGGTACGTCGCCGGCAGGAAAACTCCGTGAGCGTCCCTGTGGACCGTTTTTCCCAAACCGACCCCCCCCCGGGATCGCCCGGTTTCTTGAACCGCGCCCTGCGCCTGTCCAAGCTGGCGTTCACTCCGGCGGCCCTTGCCTTTCTCGGGATCATGGCCCTGAGAAACCGGGAGGTGATCTTAGACCTTTTGGCCCGGCTGACCCTTCGGCCCGTAGCCGTGGCCCTGGTTTTGTGGACCGGGCTGCATTTCCTCTCCGCGCTGGTGGCTTTTTTGGTCTTCCGGTCCTCCAACGCACCCCTTTCCTTCGGGCAGGCTTTCTTCATCCACGCCAACCGCCTCCCGGCCCGCTACATTCCCGGTGGAATCTGGCACACGGTGGGGCGGGTGGCGGACTACGTCAGCCTGGGCATCTCCAAGGCCCACATCGTGCTGTTCGTATTCCTGGGAAACGCGCTGGCACCCTGCATGACCTTCTTGCTGGGCGGCCTGGCCGTTGCCGCCGCCGGACGGTTGCCGGTGGAACTGGGCCTTGCCGCGGCCGGGGGAGGGCTTTTGGGGATGACGGCCATTCCCCTGGTGGTGCGGATCCGCTTGCTCAGGGGACGGATCGTTTTGCCCGTTGTTTCCTACGGAGCCATCCTGGGGGTGATGGGGGCGTTCTGGTGCGGGGCTGCGACCTGCTTCACCCTCTATTTCCTGGCGTTTCCCGAAACAACGGGGAAGGCCTGGGAAGTGGGGGGGGCGTACCTCTTTTCTTGGGGGGTTGGGTTTTTGACCTTTTTTGCGCCCCAGGGCATAGGGGTGTTCGAAACGGTTTCCGGCAAGTTGCTGGAAGGGGGGCTCACCTTAGGCTCCACGGCCGTGCTGGCCGCGGGTTTCCGGGTGGTGATCCTGGCTGCGGATCTGCTGGCCTTCAGCACCGCCCACCTGTTCTTCCGGCCCCGCGGCGGCAAGGGGCCCTGAGGCTGGCTACAGGCCAAGCACTTCCAGAAGCGCCGAGCAGACCCGGTTGACCATCTCCTGATCCAGGTTCATGCCTGAAGGCAGGTTCACGCCCTTGGGGCAGATCGCGTAGCTGACACGGTTTCGGTCTCGCGCCTTGCCGGCCTGTTCGCTACCGGCGTAGGCCTTGATGGAGCTAAGCGGGTTGAAAAAGGGGCGGGCGTCCACACCCCTTTCCGAAAGCCCGGCGATGATGGCCTTCTTGTCCGCCGGCCCCTCGGGAACCACCGTGACCATCCAGTAGGAGTTTTTCACCCCCGGCCCCTCCGGGTTGAAGGCAAGCCCGTCCACCTCCGCAAGGGCGGATCGGTACCAGGTAAAAATTTCCCGTTTCCTGCCCACCAGCTCACCGGCGCGTTCCACCTGGGCCAGGCCGAAGGCCGCCTGCAGAGCACTCATCTTGTACTTGTAGGCCACCTCGGTGTTCTCGAACATGGTGTCGCCCGGAACGCGGCCGTGGTCCCGCAGGAAAAGGCACCGCTGATAGAGGTCCTTGTCGTCGGTGACCAGCATGCCTCCCTCGCCGGTGGTGAGGGTCTTGGAACCGTGAAAGCTGAACACGCCCGTGCGGCCGAGGCTCCCCGCCTTCCGTCCCCCGTACTCGCTGCCAAAGGCCTCCGCGGCGTCCTCGATCACGGGCAATCCGTGCCGTGTAGCCACCTCGAGGATGCCGTCCATGTCCGGCATATTCCCGTAGAGGTCCACCACGATGACGGCCTTGGTGCGGGGGGTGATGCATGCTTCCAGGGACGCGGGGTCCATGCACCAGGTCTGCGGGTCCATGTCCGCGAAGACGGGGGTGGCCCCCACATAGCTCACGGGCGCGGCGGAGGCGATCCAGGTGGCGTCGGGAACCACCACTTCATCACCCGGGCCCACGCCCAGGGCCAGAAGGGAGAGGTGGATGGCGGATGTGCAGGAAGGCAGGCTGATGGCGTAGCTGGTGCCGATGAATTCGGCAAAAGCCTTCTCGAACCGGTCGTTGTAGACGTTGGCGTTCGCGTACCAGGCGTTTTGGGCCGCGTCGGCAACGTAGCGCACTTCCTTTTCCGTGATCCAGGGCCCGGCTACGGGGATTCGTTCCATGTCAGTCCTTG
>JAFDHW010000142.1 GCA_019308705.1 Deltaproteobacteria bacterium | reverse complement strand
TGACGGAGGCCGGTTTTTTCTGCAGGCATCCGGCGTCCTGGCCGGGTTCGCGGCCCGGGCCGAGGCCGCGGCGCTTACCGCCACCCTGCGCGGCGAGCACGTGAATCCCGCGGCCCTGGGCGGCCCGCCCCTGGCCAGGGGCAACGTGTCGCTCCTGGTGCAAGGAAGCCTGGAAAAACCCGCGGGCCGCCCCCTTTCCCAGCTTTCCGCATCCGGGTCCGCCGCCTTTTCCGGCACGGCCGGGCCCATGGAGCTCGAACGCGGGCTGGTCCGGTTTTCCGCCCGTCCGGGCGCCTTGGAGATCCAAGAGGGCCTGGCGGCCTGGGAGGGCGGCGAGGTGGCGTTTTCCGGCACCATGGACCCCACCGGCGGCATGGACGCCGAAGCCCGGCTTGATATCTCCCGGCTGGCCACGGTTTCGGGCCTGTTCGTGGATCCGCCGGTCACGGGCGGGCTTGCCGGAACGGTTTCCGCCCGGGGCATGGTGCACAACCCCCTGGTGGAGGCGGACGTTTCCCTGGAGAACGTAGCGTGGGGGGACTATTCCGCGGCCCGCGCCACCCTCAAGGCCTCCGGCCGGCCCGCGCCCTTCTCCGGAACCGCCAGCTTGGCCGCCGAAAACGTGTCCGCGGGCATGCCCCTGTCCTCGGTGCGGGCGGACCTCACCCTCCGGGACCGCCGCCTTTTCTACGACCTCCGGGCAACGCACGGCGGGCGCCCCCTGTCCGTGGCCGCGGCGGGAACCGTGGACGACGTGACCGCCGGGGTGCGGGAAATCGCCGCAAAAACCCTGGCCGTGGAGGCCCTGGGGCACTCGTGGGATGGCGGCGGCCGGTTCGCCGTGGGGCCGGACAAGGTGGAGGCCAAAGCGTTCTCCCTGACCTCCGGAGGCCAGCGCCTTTCCGCCGCTGGGTGGTACGCCTACACCGGGGCCCTGGACGTTAAAGCCTCAGCCTCGGGCGTGGAGCTTGCCGCCTTTTCCGGGCTCACCGGCCGGGACCTGCAAGGCGCCGCCGGGTTTGAGGTTTGGGCCGCCGGCGTGCCCGCGGCGGACGCCTCGGTTTCCCTGGACTGGCCCGCAGCGGGAGGCACGGCCCGGGTGGAGGCCGACGCCGCCGTTTCCACGGGCGGATCCCTTTTCGCCAAGGGAACGGTTCCCCTCTCCCTGTCCCTGTCCCCGGCCCGGTTCGCCCTGGGGGCCTCGGGGATGGACGTTTCCGCAGACATAAAAGACTTGGACCTTTCGTTTCTCCCCTCGATGGTAGGTCCCCTCACCGAAACCCGGGCCGTGCTGGACGCCTCCGTAACCGCCCGGGGCGACCCCCGCCGCCCGGCCGTCTCCGGGGAGATTTCCCTTGCCGGCGACCGGGTGGGCGTGAAGGACGCCCCGGACCTGACGGAGCTTTCCGCGGACGTCTCCTTCGGACCGGACCGGGTGGAGGTGAAAACCCTTTCCGCCAGGGTGGGCTCCTCGGGCGCGGTGCGGGCCTCCGGGGCCTTCGGCCTGGAAAAGGACCCGGGCGTCACCGTCGAAATCCGCGACCTGGACCTTTTGCCCTGGACCGGCGGGTTTTTGGCCGGGCCGGGGGTTTCCGGCTCCCTGGACGCCACGCTCACCCTTTCCGGCACCCCGGCAAGACCCCGGGCCGCGTTTTTTGCGGAAGCGGACAACCTGGCCCACCCCCGCAAGCCGCACCTGCCCACCGCGGACCTTTCCCTTTCCGGGTCCTACGCGGCGGGCAAGGCCGTCTTTTCGGCAAAGCTGGCCCCGTCCTCGGGCGGGGTGTTCACCGCCACGGGCAGCCAACCCTTGGCTTTTTCCTTGGCACCGGCGCGGTTTTCCCTGCCCTCCAGGGGGCTTTGGGTTTCCGCCGTGGGCGACAGGCTTTCCCTGAATTTCCTTCCGGCGTGGATCGGCCCCCTGCGGTCCCTGGACGCCTACCTGGACCTTACCGCCACCCTGAAGGGCGACCCCCGCTCCCCGGCCTTCTCGGGCCGGGGCAAGCTCACGGGCAGGAGCATGGAGCTTGCCGGCAGGGAGCTGCCCATCCGCGACATCCTGGTGTCCTTGTCCTGGGATTCCGCCTCCCGCTTCGCGGTGGAGCGGCTGTTCGCCCGGTCCGGCGAGGCGGGGCGCATCGCCGGCCGGGGCGCCGTGGAACTCTCCGGCGGGGTGCCGAAGTCCGTGGACATGGAGGTCTCCCTCCGGCAATTCACGCTGAACACCCCCCTGGCCTCGGCGGCGGTGGACGCCGATGTGCGCGCCAGGGGCGTCCTGCCCGGGGCCGTGGTCTCCGGCAATGTCCGGGTGGGGGAAGGCGAGTTCCGGCTGGAGGAGTTCCTCTCCATGCGGGCCCGCAAGGTCCCGGGGCTGGAGGACGTGGTCATCGTGGAAAAGGAGCGCGAAGGCGGACCCGAACCCGCGGAAAGGCTGCCCTCGGTGTGGAACGCCATGGGCTTGGACCTGGCCGTGGAGGTGAAAGGCCCCTTCTGGATCCGCGGGGCAGGCGCGCAGGTGGAGATCACCGGGGAGGTGGACGCGGTCAAGGAGCAGCGCGGCCGGATGGGCGTGAACGGCAGCCTCGAAACCGTGCGGGGTTACTATACCTTCTCGGGCCGCACCTTCGAGGTGCAGAAAGGCCGCATCATCTTCACCGGCGTCCGGCCGCCGGACCCCAACCTGGACGTGTGGGCCGCCTACAAGGTATCCGGCGTCACGGTCTCTTTGAACATCCACGGGTCGGCCTCGGACATCCGGCTGACCCTTTCGGGCGATCCCCCCATGACGGACACGGTGGCCATGAGCTACCTTTTGTTCGGAAAGCCGCCCCAGGAACTCACCGGAGGCCAGGCGGCCAGCCTCCAGCAGCAGGCCGTGGGCTACTTCGGCGCGCAGGTCATCGACGAGCTGAAACAGCGCCTGGGCCACGAGGTGCCCCTGGACATCCTGACTCTGGAAAAGGGCACGGGCTCGGAGGAAGGGGCCCAGGTGGTGGCGGGCAAGTACATCTCGCCGAAACTCTTCGTGACCTACCGGCGGGGGGTGGGCCCCCAGGGGGAGAACGAACTCATGCTGGAGTACTACCTCACCGACAACCTCACCATCCAAAGCCAGGTGGGCAGCCAAGAGTCCGGCGCGAACGTCTTCTTCACCATCGACTACTGAAAGTCATCCAACCCCCCGGCATACCAAGAAAAAAATCCGCCCCTACGCAATTTTTTCGGCCCGATTACCGCCTTTGCCCCATGGCCGGTATGGGGCCTTGCCTTTAGGGTTTTGAAAAGACGCCGAAAATCGCACGAAGGAGAAGACCATGACCCTTACCAAGGAGGAGATCGGCCGATACTTGAGGAACCTGAATTATCCGGCCACCAGGGAGGACATCGTTCAAAACGCCACGGAACAGGGCGCCGACGAGGAACTCCTGGACGCCATGCGGCGGCTGCCCAGCCGGCAGTACAACGCGCCGGTGGAGATCAACCAAGCCCTTGGTGATGTTTCCTGATCGCCCGGCTTCCGCCTAACCCGGATTATTCACGAGTTCGATTCGCGCGAGAGTAAGGAGGAGGGAAGCCGTACTTTTGTACCGCGACCGCCTCCTGACGCAGCTATCGCGTGAATCGGGCTCGCCGGAAGGGTGAAAAATTCGGGCTAGGGCCCTAATCCCGGGAAATCTTACAACCCCCCAAAAAAGCGCGGGCTTGCCGGGGAAGCGAATTTCTGCTATGCCAGAGTTGCAGTAAAGTCGCCCTTTTACCGCAACCCCGGAGGCCCCCATGCGTAGTGCGTTCGCCGCCGCCCTGGCCCTGATCTTCGCCCTTTGCCTTCCGGCTGGAGCCGTCGAACAAACTCCGGCGAACTCCACCCCGAAAAGGATCATCACCATCGGCACCATCATCCCGGGCCACATGGGATGGGCCAAGCGGGGCAAGTTGATGATCCTGCCCGCGATAGACCGCATCAGCGAGGGCCGGCTCCAGGTGAAGATCTACTGGGGAGGCATCAAAGGCGACGAGGAGAACATGCTCCGCCAGATCCATGCGGGCAAACTTTCCGGGGCCGGCTTTTCCGGGGCGGGCTCCATCTCCGCCTGCCCGGAATTCTCCGTGGTGAGCCTTCCCTTCCTGTTCCGCAACTGGGACGAGGTGGATTACCTGCGAACGGTCATGGAGGACGACTTCGACCGGATGTTCAACAGGAAGAAGCTGAAGCTGTTGGCCTGGCTGGACCAGGACTTTGACCAGGTCTACTCCTCCGTCTACGACCCCTCCTCCCTGGCCAGCCTGCAAAAGGCCCGGTTCGGCCTGTGGTACGGGCCGGTGGAGCAACACCTGTTCGCCGGCCTGGGGATAAAGAGCGTGCCCATCCGGATAAAGGACGCCACCCGCGCACTGCGGGAAAGCAAGGTCGACGCGGCCCTGGCCCCGGCCCTGTATGTCCTGGGCCTGCAGATCTATCCCGATGTCCGCTACGTCATGGACAGCCACCTGCGCTATTCACCGGTGGCCGTGGTTTTGAGCATGGACGAGTGGGAGATGTTCACCCCCGAGGAGCAGGTCCGGCTCCCCATGGAGCTGGATGACGCCAAGCAGAAATTTCTGGAACTGGCCAGGGAAGACTCCCAGAAGTGCGTCGACGCCATGGTTTCCTACGGGGTGCGCCGCGTGTCCCTCGGTCCCAGGGAACGCATACGTTTCGAACAGGCCGCCCTGCGCGCCTGGGAAACCATGTCCGGGGCCCTGTTCTCCCAGGACCTGCTACGCCAAGTCACCGCCCACCTGGAAGAATACCGGGCCGCGCATTAGCCCGCGAAGCGGTCCGTCACGGGCGGCTTCTCCCCCCCGGTCCGGCCTTTGCCTGTTCTTGATCCCCCAAAGAAAAAAACCGCCTCCCCCTGGGGGCGGCGGGCAAAGGAAAAGGGTTCCTAAAGTGCCGTGGGGAGCTTCCGGCTCCGCACGCCATCCGGTTGAGTTGCCGGCCGGAAAGCACGGGCACGAACACCCAAGAACCCTCTGTCCCAAAAATATCCATTTTCCGCAAGGTGTCAAGCGAAATGGCATCGTTATGGCAAAAATCGCGCCTTTTCTGCGCGAGAAGTTCCGGCCGCACGGCCCGTGTCCGCTGGATTGCGATAACAGCATTTTCCCACCCTGCAGAGAGCCTCTTGCGGTTTTTATTCCCCTACAGTAAAATGCACTGGTTTCCCTGACCATTTTTCTTATCCGCCCGTCCGGGCGAAGAAGCCTTGCCTTGGAGACAGCGCCATGGGATTTCCCAAAATCTTGTGCATGCTTTTGGCTCTGGAACTATTCGCCGGTTTGCCCCTTTTGCCGGAACCCGCCGCGGCCCAGGAGGAAAACGCCCGCCTGAACAAGTGGGACGGCTTCGTGTTCGGGGAATGGCTGGGTTCCGACTCCGTGGTGGAGCCCCGGGACAAGGACATCCGGTACGAGGAGGCCGAGGGAATCGCCCTGGGCGCGGGTTTCGGCAGGACGGTGCACGACATGGTCAACGTGGGCGGGGAGCTTTACTACGCGGGCACGGACTTGCAGGCGGACGTGAAGGGCCTGACCGGCGAGCCCTCCACGGACCTCCGGCTCATCGGGGTGGGCATGTTCCTGGACCTGTTCTTGTCGGACTGGAAGGTGGTACCCCTGCTGACCGGCGGCATGGGATTCGTCCACTCGGACTGGGAATTCGGCCCCACCTCCGCCGCCGACCTGGGACTCCAGACCGTGTCCAAGTCGGAGGGCTCCCGCGTCAACTTCTACTTCCGCCTGGGAGCGGGCCTGCGGTGGGACTTTTACGAAAAGTACTTTGCCAAGGTCATCTACCAGCGCACCTGGCGCAATATCGGCGAAAACATAAACCAGGCCACCATCCCGGGCTACAAATTCGCCTTCGGCATGAAGTTCTAGCTCCTTGCGGCAAAGAGCCCCGGCCGCCGCCGGGACTCTTCTTCCTCTCCTGCTCCCGTTTCCAAACCATGTCATCCGGACCGCGGAGCCCCCGGCCAGGAACGTCCTCCGCCCGCCCGGCTACGCCACCCGGCGGGACCGGGCCTGCCCTCCTTCCCGGGCATCCTGCCCCTGGGAGAGCAGGGTCTGGTAGCGGTTTTCCGCCGCCACCCGCACGTCGGGGAACACGTCCGAGGCCATGAGGACCATGAGCAGGGTGTGGCTGGTGATCCTCTTCACGTAGTCCAGCCCGAACCCGAAGTGGTCCAGAAGTCCGGGGGTGGCCAGCTTCTCCAGCACCGCCCACAGGGCAACGTCCCGCTCCGGCGCATTTTCCCACTGCCCCTTGGCCCGCATGGCCCTTCCCGCCACCAAGTAGAGCACCGCCGGGGAAGAGATCCGCTCCACCGCCGCCACCCGCACCAGGGGATTGCTGGCGGAAAGCGTGAGCTTGGCCAGATCCTTGTCCGTGGCCGCGCGCTCCACCTTGGCCATGGAGGCGGGCTCGTCCATGCGGGCCAGGACCGAAAGGGCGGCGGTGTTGAACACGGCAAGCAGCTCGGACTGGGTGTAGGAGCACTTGGGAAGGGGCCGGAAGCACCGCATCCGGCCGTTGGCGAACCCGCCGGGAAACAGGCGCTCCATGAGGAGCACAAGCGGCTGCCCGGCCAGCTTCTTGGCCGCGGCCTTCTGCACCATGGGCATGGAGTTGTTCCGCCAGGCGTGGTGCAGAAGCTCGTGGTCTTCCAGCATGGCCACGGCGGCCAGCCGCACCCTGGGGTCTTCGTCCGTCATGCAGGCCACCATGAGGGTGGCGGGGTTGGCCACGCGGCTTATGGCGGCGATGCGCACCCGGTAGCAGGTGTCCGAGCGCGCCAGGCCCGCCAGCTCCTCGGGATGGTGGATGCGCCGGACCGCGGTCTCCCGCACCCGGTCGCTCTTGTCCGTGCCCGCGATCTCCGAAAGGGTGACGTAGTCGTCGATCTGGGACACCGCCTGCCAGCGCAGCAGCGCGTTTTTGCCCGTCCGGGCCACGGTTTCCAAGGCCTGGGGGTCGGTGATCCTGGCCATGGCCGCCAGGTAGGGACCCAAAAGGTCGGGGTCGTGGGTGGGGGGCGCCTCCACCAGGGGCGCGCAGGCGGCCCGGACCTGAAAGGGGTCCAGGCCGCCGCCCGTTTCGAACAAGCGGCGGCTGGCGGCTAAGCGCACCTGGTTGTCCGTGTGGGACCGGCACACCGCGACCAGGGTCTCGGGCTCCGCGAGCCGGCGCACCGCGGCCACCCGGGTATGGGAAAAGGGGCTTTTCAACACGGTTTCATAAAGCAGGGCCTCGTCCTTGACCTGCCGCACCGCCGCGGCCCGCACCGTGGCGTCCGGGTGCTGCTTCACCAGGTACATGGCGGTTTTCGGGTCATGGATGCGGGACACGGCGGCCACCCGAACGCCCTGGGATTGCGCCTCCAGGGCGATGCCGGCCAGGAGCTTCTCATCGGCGATGCGCTCGACCGCCGCCTGCCGCACCGCCTCGCAGGTGTCCGTGCGCGCCACCGCGGCCAGCACTTCCTGGTCCTCGATCCTCAGGACCGCCGCCCTGCGCACGTGGTAGTTGGTATCCTTCATGGCCGCCCGGGCCAGCACCTCCGGCCGGACCTCCTGCCGAAGCGCCTCCAGGCGGGTGGTGGAATCCGAAT
>JAFDHW010000141.1 GCA_019308705.1 Deltaproteobacteria bacterium | reverse complement strand
ATAGCCTCGCCCCTCTCGTCTTGCCGGCACCCAAATCAGGCTTCGTGAATAGTCCGGGATAGAATCCATCTCCAACATGATCTCCGTGCGCCGGGCTCCGATAACGCAGCCGGCGCGGAAACCAGGCGGCATGGCGGCTATGTGTAGATGATGTTGCAGGGGAGGGGGGCGAACCGCCACACGTTGGGCGCGGGCAGAAGGTGCTGCGATTCCACGGTGAGCCAGTGCACGTCGCTTTTCAGGTCCCTGAGCTTTCCGTCTTCGGGCGGCCGGGCGTGGCTGGTGTGGGCATAGGAGGCCCGGAATACGGCGATTCCCGAGGAGCCCTCCCTGGCCACCAGGTAGTTCTTCTTGAAGGTGGACAGGGACATTTCCGCGGATTCGGCGATGGCGGTCATTTCCGGACCCGTGAGCTTCATGAGGATGGACTTGGAGATCCCCTGTTCGGAGATGCGCAGAAGCGCGCGGGATTCGCTGGAGCCCACGTAGATGGTGGAGATGCAGTTTAACCTCCGCAGAAACTGGGCGGCCACGATTCCCGCGGTACGGCGTCCGCCGCTCATGGTGGGCACGCCGTAGTACTCGAAGAACTTCTTCTGCAGGTCCTCGGCGTAGGCATCCCCTTTTTCGTACAGGTCCTTGGAGATGTAGCGCAAATGCCTGGCCAAGTCCTCGGCCGCGTCGGCAATGGGCCAGTCCACCCTCACGTGGAAATGGGTCATGGAGTAGCGGTTTCTCGCCCTGGTGGCCGGGTCCCGCTGGATGAGGAGCGCGTAGTCCACGGGAAGCAGGGTTTTCAAAAAATCGAAGAACTTGAGGCTTTCCATGTACCGCAGGTTGCGGTCGTAATTCTGGTTCAGGGAAATCGCCTTGGCGTTGATCAGGTTGGCCTTGGTGGTTTTGTTGGCGTCGAAAAAGCGGATATACTTCTTGTAGGCGGAAGGGATGGTGTCCTCCACAAAAAGGATCAAAAAGGCGCTCTGGTGTTCGTATTCCTGCTGGGGGATGCGGGCCCGGGGCTTTAGCTCCCGCTTTTCCACGAACGGGTACAGTTGGCGGTTTTCCACGAACCTCTTGTAGGAGTCGATGAGGGTGTAGGACAGGACCTGCTGGTCCAGCTGGTCCCTCAAGAGTTCGTAGATGGAGCGCCTCAGCCGGTTCTGGGCGCTCAGTTCCTCTCTGTATCTCCAGTGGGGCACGCTGTCCGCTTCCGCTTCTAAAGCCGATTCCAAGGATGAGGGGGCTTACTTTTTCTTGTCCGCCTTTTCCAGGACCGCCACGCCGGGGAGGGTCTTTCCCTCCATGAGGGCCAGGAACGCTCCGCCGCCCGTGGAGATGTAGGTGATGCGGTGGCTTTCCCCGGCGCGGTGAATGGCCACGTCCGTGTCGCCGCCGCCCACGATGGTGAGCGCGTAGGAATTGGCCACGTAGTTCACCATGGCCATGGTGCCGCGGGAAAAGGCGTCCATTTCAAACACGCCCATGGGGCCGTTCCAGATGATGGTCTTGGCCGAGGCCAAGACCTCGGAGTAGAGCAGGCTGGTGGCCGGGCCGATGTCCATGATCATCCACTCGGGCGGCACTTCCCGGATGGGCACGATCTTGGTTTCCGCCTTGGGGTCGAAGCGGTCCGCCACCACGGCATCCACGGGGATGTAAAAGGAGATGTCGTTCTGGGCGGCCTTTTTCATCAGGGACCGGGCCGCCCACAACAGGTCGTTTTCCACCAAGGACTTGCCCACGTCGTAATCCACGGATTTCAGGAACGTGTTGGCCATGGCGCCGCCGATGACGAACTTGTCCACGTGGTGGAGCATGTTTTCCAGGGCGCCCAGCTTGGAGGAGACCTTGGCCCCGCCGATGATGGCCACCAGGGGCCGGGCGGGGTTTTCCAAGGCGCTGCGGAAGTACGAGAGCTCGGAATGGAGCAAAAACCCCGCCACGCATACGTCCACGTGGTTGGTGATGGTCACCACCGAGGCGTTTTTGCGGTGCGCCACGGCAAAGGCGTCATTCACGTAAACGTCGCACAGGCCGGCCAGTTTCTTGGCAAAGGCGTCGTCGTTGTCCGTCTCCCCGGAATGGAACCGCAGGTTCTCCAGAAGGACCACGTCCCCGTCCTGCATGTTGTTCACCAGGGCAAGGGTTTCCTCGCCCACGCAGTCCGGCGCCAGTTGCACGTCTTTTTTCAGGAGCCGGGAAAGCCGCTTGGCCACGGGGGCAAGGGAGAGTTCCTCCACCCGTTTTCCCTTGGGCCGGCCCATGTGGCTGGCGATGATGACCTTGGCGTTTTCGTCCAGGGCGTAGTTGATGGTGGGCAGGACCGACCGGATGCGCGTGTCGTCCGTGATGTTCTGGTGGTCGTCCAGGGGCACGTTCATATCCACCCGGATCAGAACCCGTTTTCCGCTCAAGGCAACGTCTTTGATGGTTTTCATTTGCAGCGTTCCAGACTAGATCCATTGCAAGGATCGGCGTTCGCATTCGAGAGTTTGTCGCTTCCCTTTTCACAGGCGGCCCGGCGCTTGGTGTGGAGGGCTTTTTTCCGGGACCAGCGGCTCCAGAAGCCGATCAACCCGGCGTTCTGGGCGTCTTTTAACCGTTCTTCCTTAAAATCCAAGGACTGTTCCGTGTCCATGGCGGCTTTCAAGCAGCGGGTCTTGTGTTCGCAGGCCATGCAGCGTTCAGGGGATTCCCGCAGTCCGCGGGTGCCCATGGGAAAAACCTCCTCTAAAACGCCGAAACAGGGCGGTCTGTTTGGTGTTTTGCCCGGATTTTCTTCCAACATACCCCTTGTTGACCCCCTTGTGCGTCGGATCGCGGCTTTGACAAGGCAACCTACCATCTTCCCCGGGTTTTTACAAGTTGCTCACAGGAGACAAGCTAGGTGTTTAGCCTTGACCTTCTTGCCGCGGCCTTTTATTTTCGACGGTGCATAGATTTTCAGGAGACACCGCAGTGCCGTCCAAGCTTCCTCCAAAACTCGCGGATTTTCACGTCCATCTTTTCCCGGACAAAATGTTCGATGCTATCTGGAAACATTTTGTGACCGACTATGGCTGGGACGTGATCCACAAAATGTATTACCGGGAATGTATCGATTATCTCCACCAACATGATATTGAACTGATCGTATATTCCAATTATGCGCACAAGCCCGGTGTGGCAAAATGGCTCAATGAATGGAACAATAAAGTCATCGAACAGTACGAAAACGTTTATTGTTTTGCGGCCTACCATCCTGCTGATGATGATGCGCTGGAAATGGCTGCGGATTTGTTGCAAAACCCAAAAATTCTCGGCTTCAAGCTACAGCTTCTTGTCCAGTGCTTTTACCCGGATGACGAGCGCCTGTTTCCCATGTATGAAATGGTGCAGGAACACAACAAGCGCATATTGTTTCACACCGGAACCGGCCCCCTGGGAAACCCTTTTGTGGGCGCGAAGCCGTTTGTGCGGCTCATGGAGCGTTACCCGGCCCTGCCCGCCAACGTGGCCCACATGGGCGGGCTGGAATACGCCCGGTTCCTTGAGATCGTGGACGCGTATCCCAACCTGGTCCTGGACACCTCCTTCAGCTTCATGCCCGGGATTTCCTTTGACCAGGGTCCCGAAGCCCTGGCCCAACGGGAGGACCGCGTCGTGTACGGGTCTGATTTTCCCAACCTCATCTTTCCCCGCGAAGCGGAGATCGACAACCTGCTGTCCATGGACCTGCCGGAGAGCTTCTACCGCCGGGTGTTTTGGGAAAACGCGGCAAGGCTCATCGGAACGAACCATTGCCGGGACGACGGGGAGGATGGGTCGTGAACGCAGGGAGCTTGAACAAGAAAAACTTCGCCCGGTTGCGGTCCCTGGTGCAGTCCAAGAGCGGGATCAACCTGCACGAGGGCAAGATGGAACTGGTGCGCTCGCGCCTGTGCAACCGGCTGCGGGCCGTGGGGGCGGAAACCTTCGACGATTACTGCGATTACCTGGCCATCCGGGACGACGGGTCCGAACTACGGGCCATGCTGAACGCCATCAGCACCAACAAGACCAGCTTTTTCCGGGAAAAGAGCCACTTCGACTTCCTGGAGCGGGAGGTGTACAGCCGGTTTTCGGATCCGGGGCGCGCCGTGCATTTGCGCTTCTGGTCCGCGGGGTGCTCTTCCGGGGAGGAGCCCTACAGCCTGGCCATCCACATCCTGGAGAACTTCCGGGGCCGCCGTCGCCGGTTCGCCCGGGTGTTCGCCACGGACATCTCCACGGCCGTCCTGGAGGAGGCCAAGGCGGGGGTGTACCCGGCCAGCCGCATCGCGGACTTTCCGGTCATCAAGCAAAGGCGCTACTTCAAACGGGGGGTGGGGAACAACGAAGGCTTGTACCTGGTCAAGGACCAGGTGAGGCGCATGGTGACCTTCAGGCACCAGAACCTCATGGAGGATTGGGAGATCACCCAGCTCTTTGACGCCATCTTCTGCTGCAACGTGATGATCTATTTTGACAAGAAGACCCAGGAAAAGCTGGTGGGCCGGTTCCACGCTTCCCTGAAGCCCGGCGGGCATCTGTTCATCGGTCACTCCGAGAGCCTGGCCCCCATCCGCCACGCCTTCACCTACGTCCAGCCCAGCATCTATCGCAAGTGAGCCTTACTTCTCCTTGTCGCAGGGAAACGCCCGGTCAAAGGTCTTCAGCGCGCATAAATCCCCGCACATGGTGCACACCTCCCGGTCACGGTCCTCGGAGCCGGCACGGCGGGAGCGGGCGGTTTGCGGGTCCAGGGCCAGCCGGAACATGGTTTCCCAGTCGAACGCCCTGCGCGCTTCGGACATCTTTCGGTCCCGGTCTGCGGCCCCGGGCACACCCTTTTCCAGGTCTCCGATGTGCGCGGCGATGCGCGAGGCCAGCACGCCGTCGCGCACGTCCTTGGCCGTGGGCAGGCACAAATGCTCCGCCGGGGTGACGTAGCAGAGGAAATCCACGCCCGCTGCCGCGGCCAGGGCCCCGCCGATGGCCCCCACCAGGTGGTCCCACCCCGGGGCCACGTCCGTGGGAAGCGGCCCCAGAACGTAATAGGGCGCGTTGTCGCACAGCCGCTTCTGCATTTTCACGTCCGCGGCGATGCGGGACAAGGGCACGTGGCCCGGGCCTTCCACCATCACCTGCACCCCGGCGTCCCTGGCCCGGCCCACCAGGGTTCCCAGGGTGAGAAGTTCCTGGACCTGGGCCCGGTCCTCGGCGTCGTGGATGGCCCCGGGCCGAAGCCCGTCGCCCAGGCTCAAGGTCACGTCGTGGGCCCGGGCGATGTCCAAAAGGTCGTCGAACCTCTCGTAGAGCGGGTTCTCCCGCCCGGTTTTCTCCATCCACTCGGCGGTAAGGCTGCCGCCCCGGGAAACCATGCCCATGATCCGCCCGCACCCGGAAAGGACCTTCAGCGCCTTTTCCGTGACCCCGCAGTGCACGGTGATAAAATCCACGCCCATCTCCGCCTGGGTCTGGATCTCCTCCAGGATTCCGTCCGCGGTGAACTCCCAGACCTCCTTGCCCTGGGCCGCCAGTTGACTGGCCACGCCGTACAGGGGCACGGTGCCCACCATGACGGGCGATTCCTTCAGCACCATGGCCAGGATGTCGTGGAGGTCGCCGCCGGTGGAAAGGTCCATGACCGCGTCTGCGCCCGCATCCACGGCCGCGGAAAGCTTGTCCCTTTCCTCCTCCACCACGGTGCGGGAAAGGGACGTGCCGATGTTGGCGTTCACCTTGGTCAAAAACCCCTGGCCGATGACCCGGGCGGGAAAGTCCCGCGCCTTGTTCTTGGGGATCACCGCCACGCCTCGCGCCACCCGCTCGGCCACCAGGCGCGGGTCGCGCCCCTCGTGGGCCGCCGCCTGCTCCATGGCCTGGGTGATGGTTCCCTTGCGTGCTTCCGTAAGTTGGGTCATGGCCTTGTCCTTCCTGCAAACAAAAATGCCGCCCCAAAGGAGCGGCACGAATAAAAAGCCCTTTATCCGCGCCCATTTCCCTTCGCAGGCATGATCCTGATCAGGTTCCAAGGGTTGTCCGCACCTTGCGGACTCTCAGTCCAAGACACCCCCACGGGCAAAAAGAACTTATCCCCTTGCCGGCTTGCCGTCAATGCGGGTGTTTGCACCTTGACGGATCCGTTGCCCTGGCCTACCGTAAATTTTTTCCCGCAGGCGTTTGCGGGCCGCATCAAACCATCGGAAAGGATTGACTCATGCCGCTTACCATCGCGTTGGCCGGAAAGGGCGGAACCGGAAAAACCACCCTTGCCGGGCTTCTTGTGAAATATTTGCTGAAGCAGGAAAAAACGCCCATCCTGGCCGTGGACGCGGATTCCAACGCCAACCTGAACGAGGTGTTGGGCCTGCCCATCACCGTCACCCTGGGCGAGGCCCGGGAGCAGATGAAAAAGGGCGACGTGCCGTCCGGCATGACCAAGGACATTTTCATCGAGATGAAGATGGAAGAGGCCGTGTCCGAGGCCGATGGGTTCGACATGGTGGTCATGGGCCAGCCCGAGGGCGCGGGCTGCTACTGCGCGGCCAACACGTTGCTCACCCGCTTCCTGGAGCGCTTAACGGACAACTACCGCTACGTGGTCATGGACAACGAAGCGGGCATGGAGCACATTTCCCGGCTCACCACCAGGG
>JAFDHW010000140.1 GCA_019308705.1 Deltaproteobacteria bacterium | reverse complement strand
GGGCCCCGCCCCGATGAGATAAACCATGCACATGGGCTTTGAATGTCTCTCTTTTTGATTGTTACAGAAAGGAGGTTGGAAGGCGCCAGCGCCTCGAGGTTCTGCTATCCCTGCTCTCCGGCTTCGCGCAAAATCTTGTCCAGGATTTCCCGGCCTCCGCGGGCCAAGAGCTTGTCCGCCAGGTCGGCGCCCAGTTCAAGGGCCTGGTCCACCGGCGCGGCGGCCGAGTCCTTCAAAAGCGGCTCGCCGGAGAGGTCCGCCACCATGCCGGTGAGGGCGAGGCGGCCGTTTTCCCGCCTGGCCATGGCGGCCACGGGGATCTGGCAGGAGCCCTCCATGCGCAAGAGAAACGAACGCTCCGCGGTGACGAGCGCCCTCGCGGCCGGGTCTTCCAGGGTGCGCACCAGGGACGCGATGTCCGGGTCGTTCTCCCGGATCTCGATGGCCAGCGCGCCCTGGGCCGCGGCAGGAAGCATCACCTCCGGGTCCAGCACCTCGGTGGCTTTGTCCCACAGGCCCATGCGCCGCATGCCCGCCGCGGCCAGCACCACGGCGTCCAGGTTTTCCGTGGAAAGCTTGTTGATCCGGGTTTCCACGTTGCCCCGGATCTCCTCCACGCAAAGGTCCGGCCGCAGGGCCAGGAGCTGAGCTTTCCTGCGCAGGCTGGAGGTGCCAACCCGCGCTCCACGGGGCAGGTCGGCGAGCCCGGAGGCCTCCCGGCACACCAGCACGTCGGAGGGGTCCTCCCTGGGCGGCACCGCGCCGATGGCAAGCCCGGGCATGAGCTCGCCGGGCATGTCCTTCATGGGGTGCACGGCCACGTCCACCCGGCCGTCGATCAAGGCCTGCTCGATCTCCTTCACGAACAGACCCTTGCCCCCCACCTTGGCCAGGGCCACGTCCAGGATCTTGTCGCCCCTGGTCTTGATGGTGACAAGCTCGCAGGGGATGCCCGTGTTTTGCGTGAGCAGGCCGGCCACGTGGCGGGCCTGCCACAGGGCCAGGGCGGAGCCGCGGGTGCCGATGCGTATGACGCCTGGCGCGGCCACCCTAGTGCCCGCAGCTGGAGCAGGAGCCGGCGGAACACCCGGAACAGGCGCTGGTGCCCGCGGCCTTGGCTGTGGTCTCACCCCCCTTGCCCTTGCTCACGAACCCGCAGGCGCTCATGAGCCGGGACACGTCCGTGCTCTTGCACGCAGGGCAGGCGGGCACGTCCCCTCCCATGACCAGGGTCTCGAAGTTCTTGTCGCACTTTTTGCAATGGTATTCGTAGATGGGCATGAAACGTCCCTCCATGTTGATCCTTTGGCAATGGGCCACTATAGGGCCGATGACCCCGCGCGTCAACTTGACCGCCCTTGTGCGTGGGCCGTGGTTTGCGGTATGCCTGTGGCCCATGGAGAAGACCGCCGAAAACCCCGCCGGCTACGAACGCCACGTGGTGCTGGTGGCGCCCCAAATCCACTGGAACACGGGCAACGCCGGACGCACCTGCCTGGCTGCGGGCGCGCGGCTGCACCTGGTGCGGCCCCTGGGGTTTTCCCTGGACGAAAGCGCAGTGCGCCGGGCCGGACTGGACTACTGGGACAAGGTGCCCCTGTCCGTGTGGGACGCCTTTGGCGACTTTCTGGACTGGGCCCGGCCCGAGCCGGGCGAGGTGGCCGTGTTTTCCAAGAACGCCCCCCTGCTCTTCTGGTCCATGCCCCGGAAACGGCGCATGTTCCTGGTGTTCGGCTCCGAAACCCAGGGGTTGCCCCCCCAGATCACAAACGCCTATCCAGGCTCGTGCTTTCACATTCCCGTGTCCGGAGTGCGGAGCATCAACCTTTCCACCACCGTGGGCATCGCCCTGTACGAGAGCCTGCGCGGCCTCCTCGTGCCCCACGCGCCGGACAGGGATAGCAGAAGATGAATTCCATGGAGACCCCCCATGGCTGGGTAGTGGACGTTTCCGTGCCCCCGGCCAGCATCCAGGACAACACCGGCGACCGGGAGCGGCTGTTTTCCGCCCTGGCCCGGGCGGACGGCCAGCCGCCCGCGGCCATGGACCACCGGGCCCTGGCCGCCCTGCCCGCGGCGCTTCGGGAGAAAGACGGCCGGGTGCGGTGCATGCTGGTTCCCCACGCATCCGGCTACGCGGTGGCGGACGTGTTTTCCGCGGCATCCCCGCCGCCCTGCCTGGGCCTGGCCGTGGATCTGGGCACCACCCGGATCGTGGCCCGGCTGGCGGACCTTTTCTCCCACCAGGTCCTGGGCGAGGCGGCCACGGACAACCCCCAGGCGGCCATAGGGCCGGACGTGCTCGCCCGCATCCATCACGCCGACGCCCACGAAGACGGCCTTGCCGAGCTGCAGAGGCTCGCCGCCGGGGCCGTGGCCCGGCTGGGGCGGGACCTGGCCGAAGAAGCCGGGCGCGCGGCCGAAGACATCCGGCTGGTCTCACTGGCGGGCAACACGGCCATGACCCACCTGTTCCTGGGCCTGCCGCCCAGATGGATCATCCGGGAGCCCTACATCCCCCCTGCCAACGCGCCGGACCCGGTGGAGGCCTCCGCGCTCTCGCTGCCCTTTGCTCCCGGGTGCAGGGTGTACGTCCACCCCAACGTGGGCAGCTACTTCGGGGGCGACCTCATGGCCGGCATCCGCCACCTGGGGCTGCACAGGGGGACCAGGCTTCAGCTCCTGGTGGACGTGGGCACCAACGCGGAGGTGGTGCTGGGAAACGCGGAGTTCCTCATCGCCTGCGCCGGGGCGGCCGGTCCGGCCCTGGAGGGCGGGGTCACCCGCATGGGCGTGACCGCACGGCCCGGGGCCATCGACCGGGTGCGCATCGACCCGGTCACGGGCGAATTCATCCTCCACACCATCGGGGACCGGCCCGCGGTGGGCATCTGCGGGTCCGGGGTCATCGACCTGGCCGCGTGGCTGTATCTGACCGGCCGGCTGGACGAACGGGGCAAGTTCGTGGCCCACGCCCTGGGCGGCCGGCTCACCGAGGACGGCCAAGGCGTGCCCGCGGTGGTGGTGGCCACGGCCAAGGAGTCCGCAACCGGCGAACCCCTGCTCTTTTCCCAGGCGGACATGGACAGCCTCACCCGGTCCAAGGCGGCCATGTACACCATCCTGTGCACCCTGGCGGATTCCGTGGGCGTGGAGTTTGAAGACATCGCCGCCATCCACGTGGCAGGCACCTTCGGCTCGTTCATCGACCCGGAGTCCGCCATCACCATCGGCATGATCCCGGACCTGCCCCTGTCCGTGTACCAGGCCGCGGGAAACACCAGCCTTCAGGGGGCGGCCTCCCTGCTCTTTTCCCGCCGCGCCCCGGCCGAAACCAGGGAGATCCGCGACCGCGTCACCTATCTGGAACTCAACGTGAACCAGGAGTTCATGACCCGGTTTTCCGCGGCCAAGTTCTATCCCCACACCGACGCCTCGCGGTTTCCCGCCGCCCTGGCCAGAAAGCGCGCGGTTGCCGGGCGACGGCAAATGCTTAAGGTGGAAGAATGACACGTTTTCATCACCCCTTCGCTCCTGTTTGGGATTCCTTCACTTTGACCCAACGGAAAGGAACCACCATGCGCTCCGGTTTGCGTCTCCTCGCCCTGCTTTTCCTCGCCGCCGCCCTTCCCGCCCTGGCCGCGACCCCTCCATGGCCCCACGAACAAAGCGACCTTTCCCCGGACCCGGCCATCCGGTTCGAGACGCTGGAAAACGGCATGCGGGTGGTGCTCATGCACAACGAAAAGCCCCGCGACCGGGTGGCCGTGTACCTGGACGTGCAGGCCGGCAGCCTGTGGGAAGAGGACGGCGAGCAGGGGATGGCCCATTTTTTGGAACACATGATGTTCAACGGCACCGAGCACTTCGGGCCCGAGGAGATGATCGAGTACTTCCAGTCCCTGGGCATGCGGTTCGGACCGGACATCAACGCCTACACGGGATTCGACGAGACCGTGTACCTGCTCCTTTTGCCGGACGGAAAGCCCAAGAGCCTGGAGGATGCCTTCACGGTCATGTGGGACTATGCCGCCGGGGCGCTCTTGAAGCCCGAGCAGATCGAAAAGGAAAAAGGGGTGATCCTGGCGGAGATGCAGGCCCGGGATTCCGTCTCCTACCGCACCTTCGTGGAGGTGTTTAAGTTCCTTTTGCCCGACGCGCGGGTGTCCCGCCGCATGCCCATCGGCGAAAAGGAAGTGATCGAAGGCGCGGACCGGGAGCTGTTGAAGGGTTTTTACGACGCCTGGTACCGGCCGGAGAACATGGTCCTGGTCGTGGTGGGCGACTTTGACCCGGACGACGCCCTGCCCCTGGCCAGAAAGCGGTTCGCGTCCATGGGCCCCCGGGCGGACAAGAAACCCGGGCCGCCGCCCCAGACCGTGCGCCACGAGGGGCTGAAAACCTTCTACCATTACGAGAGCGAGGCCGGGAAAACGCGGGTGTCCATCGAAACCGCCCGCACCATCGAGGAAGCCCCCTATACCTTCGAGAAGGCCAAGAACCTCCTGCTCTCGGACATGGCCAACACGGCGGTGAGCCACCGGCTGGAGCAGATCACCTCGGATCCGGAAAGCCCGCTCTCCTCCGCGGAGTTCGGGTCCGGCGAATTCCTGGGGACCATCGCCTTTTCCAACATCAACGGCCACTGCGAACCGGACAAGTGGAAACAGGCCCTGGAGGTGCTGGAAAAAGAGCTGAGAAAGGCCCTGGAATACGGGTTCACCGAGGCCGAGGCGGACCGGGTGAAAAAGGAGACCCTCTCCCGCCTGCAAAAGGCCGCGGCCCAGCAGTCCTCGCGGGAGAGCAACGCGCTCGCCCGGGCCATCGTGGGCGCGCTGAACAAAAACGAGGTGTTCCAGAGCCCCCGGCAGGAACTGGAGATTTTCTCCCCCGTGGTGGAAGCGGCCACCCCCCAGGCGCTTCACCAGGCGCTTGTCGCCAACTGGCCGGACACCCACCGCCTGGTCTACGTCACGGGCAACGCGGAAATCGCCCGGCAAGAAGAAAAGGCGAAAAAGGAGATCGCCCGGGTGTACGAACAAAGCAGGAAGACCGCCGTAAAGCCGCCCAAGGCGGAAGAAGCGGCAAAGTTTCCCTACCTGCCGGAGCCCGAAACCATGGAAAAGCCTGTCTTCACGAAGGCCCACCCGGACATCGGGGTGCGCGAGGCAAGGTGGGAAAACGGTGCCGTGCTGTTTTACAAGAAAACGGATTTTTCCGAAAACCAGATTTTGTTCTCCTTGAACTTTGGCCGGGGCGGGGCTTCGGAGCCCAAGGACGCGCCGGGGCTTTCCGCCATCGCGCCCCTGGTGGCCGCGGAGTCCGGCCTGGGCGCGCTCACCCGGGAGCAGCTCCGCGCCGCCCTGGCCGGGACCTCCACGTCCCTGGCGCTGCGCGTGGGCCAGGATTCCTTCTCCTATGCCGGATCCACCATCCCGGAGGAACTTAACCTGGCGGTCCAACTCCTCTACCACCACCTGAAGGACCCGGCGTTCCGGCAGGACGCCTTTGCGGTGGCCATGCGGCGGTTCGTCCAGCGCTACGACGCCATGGCCCACACCGTGGAAGGCGTCATGGCCATGGAAGGGGCCCGGTTCCTGGCCGGGGGCGACTCCCGGTTCGGCCTGCCGGACAAAACCGTCTTTTCCCGCTACACCGTGGAACAGGTGCGGGACTGGCTTTTGCCCGCCATCACCCGCGCGCCGGTCACCCTTTCCGTGGTGGGGGACATAGACGAGGACAAGCTCCTTTCCCTGTGCGGAAAGTACCTGGCCGCCCTGGACCGGGAAAAGAAGCCGCCCCCGCTCTCACGGAACCGGAAGCTGAATTTTCCCAAGGCAGGAACGCTCGACCTCGCGGTGGACACGGAAATCGAAAAGGGCCTCATCACCACGGCCTGGCCCACGGACGACGTGTGGGACATCCACCAGACCCGGAGGCTGAACGTGCTGGCGGACGTGTTTTCCGACCGCATGCGCGTGGTGCTGCGGGAGAAGCTGGGGCTTACCTACTCGCCCGCGGCGTTCAACATGCCCTCCCGCGCCTACCCGGGCTACGGCGTGTTCCACGCCCGGGTGACCGCGGACCCCAAGGTCCTTTCGCGCGTGCACCAGGAAATCCTGTCCATCGCCGGCAAGCTGGCCCAAGGGACCATCACCGACGACGAACTTTCCCGGGCCCTGGAACCCACCCTGGTGAGCATCCGCGAGCAGAAGCGCAAGAATTCCTACTGGTTAAACACCGTGCTTTCCGGCGCGGCGGACCACCCCGAGCAGTTGGACTGGGCCAGGACCATCCTGGAGGACTACTCCTCCATCACCGTGGACGAGGTGACCCGGATGGCGAAGAAGTTTTTGAAGCCCAAGGCCGCGGCCAAGGTGACGGTGAAGCCCAAGGATGGGAAGAAAGGCAAAGACGGCAAGGATGGCGGAGGGGAATAAGGAACGCAGATAAACCTACCTTCGACAGTAGCAGGCGCACGCTATGCGGATAAGTCAGCGATAACAGGCGCTTGTCCTGATGCTCAAAATTGGTGTGGCGCCCACGGAATCAGGCGGGGAAATCGATTTTTTGGAAGAGCTTTGAGGGCTTGATATTGAGCTTTTTCAGGATGTTGGATTGATCCGCGGTGCGGCGGATGCGGTCCCAGGACAGGCC
>JAFDHW010000139.1 GCA_019308705.1 Deltaproteobacteria bacterium | reverse complement strand
ATTCCTCAAATAATCAGACTGTCTTTGGCGCAAGACCCAAAAAACAGCTCCAACGGATTGAAAATAAAGAAAAATTCGATCTCGGGCAAAATTGCTCATGAATAATCCGGGCTATACCAGTGGCAGCATGTAATCCGCCAGGCGGGAGCTGGTTCTTCGCAGGTTGAGGGAGAGCAGGCGGGTTAAACCTTCCAGAATGCGGATGCCGATCCGGGGGTGGTCTGCGAGCAGGGCGTCGAAGTCTTTCCTGCCCAGGGTGACCAGGGTGGTATCGGTGACGGCGGTGACACTGGCGGAGCGGGGGAACTCGTCGATGGTGGACATCTCGCCGATGGCCTGGCCCCTGGACACCCGGGCGATGACCACGGGCCGCTTGCCGGGCACGTTCTTTTTCACCTCCAGGATGCCCTCGGCCACGAAGCACACGTAGTCGCCGGTCTCCCCTTCCCGGAACACCACGTCGTCCTTGGACACCCGGTGGCAATAGAGGTATTTGGACAGGGTTTCCAGAGCCCCGGCGTCCAGGCCGGCGAACAAGGGAACGTTCCTGGCCGCTTCCAGGATGCGGCCGGAATCGTTGGAGGTGTAGACCTTCCGCGAGTCGGACTTGTCCGGCATGGAGAACCTCGCTTGATGCCGTCGCCTTGCGGGCGCCCCCCGGCCTTTTTTGCCGGATATTCCGCCCGGCTTCTACTTCTTGTACAAGGGCGAAATGGCCAGCAGGCTCTTCACCGTGGGGCCGAGGACCTCCAGGAACCGGTCCACGTCGGCTTCCGTGTTCTGGGGGCCGAAGGAGATGACCAGGGTGCCCTGGGCGTCGGCGAAGTCCAGGCCCGCAGACAAGAGCACGTGGGAGGCGCGGAGGCTTCCCGAGGCGCAGGCGGAGCGGGTGGACACGGCCACGCCCTCCTCGTCGAGCATGAGCATGATGCTCTCGCCCTCCAGGTGGCGGATGGACACCGACACCAGGTTGGGCAGGCAGTTGTCCGGATCGCCGTTCACCAGAAAATCGTCCACCACGCGGGGCAGTTTTTCCAGGAGACGGTTTCTCAGCCCCCGGGCGTACTCCATGCGGGCGGGAAGGGTTTCGGCGGCCAGCCTGGCGGCCTCGCCCATGCCGATGACGCCCAACAAGTTTTCCGTGCCTGCGCGGTTTCTGCCTTCCTGCACGCCGCCGTCCAAAAGCGGCCACAACCGGGTGCCGCGGCGGATGTACAGGCCGCCCACACCGGCGGGGCCGCCGTAGGGGTTCGACGCAAAGCTCACCAGTTGCGCGCCCAGTTCTTCCACGTTCACGGGGATCAGGCCCACCGCGTCCACGGCGTCCACGTGCAGGGGCACCTTTTTCTCCCTGCACACCCGGGAAATCTCCTCCACGGGCTGGATGGTGCCCATCTCGTTGTTGGCCCACATCACGGACACCAAAACGGTGTCCTTCCGGATGGCCTTGGCCACGGTTGCGGGGTCGACCCGGCCCTTGCCGTCCACGGGCACGGAGGTGATGGAAAAGCCCATCTGCTTGAGCCGGCGCAGGCTGCGGATCACCGCGTTGTGCTCGATGTTGGTGGTGACGATGTGCTTGCCTTTTTCCCCGGCGGCCCAGGCGGTGCCCTTTATGGCCAGGTTCACGGACTCGGTGCCGCAGGAGGTGAACACCACCTCGCGGGGGAGGTTGGCGCCGATCAAGCCCGCCACCTGCTCCCTGGCCTTTGCCAGGGCCTCGGCGGACTTTTCGCCCAGGCGGTGCTGGGAGGAAGGGTTTCCCCAGTCTTCCTCCAGGGCCCGGGCCATGGCCCGGCGCACCTCGGGAAGAACGGGGCACAGGGATATGTTGTCCAGGTACACGGTTTCCATGTCAGGCTCCGGAAAAAGGGAAGAAACCCTGGCGGGCGGGCTAGTCCGCCGGCTCCTCCTCGGAAAACGCGCAGTTCTCGCAGATGGCCTGGCCCTCGGGCACCTCGGTGTCGCAGTAGGGGCAGTAGCACTTTTCCTCGGGGGTGTGCAGGTGCTGGTCCGGGGGGGTCTTTTCCCGCGGCCGGCCCGCCTTCTTGTCCTCGTAGTCCTTGATGGCCAGCTTAAGCGCGTCCGCGCCCAGGTTGGAGCAGTGGAGCTTGTTCTTGGGCAGCCCCTCCAGGGCCTCGGCCACGTCCTTGTTGGTGATCTTTTTGGCCTCGTCCAGGGTCTTTCCCTTGGCGATTTCCGTGAGCATGGAGGACACGGCGATGGCCGCGCCGCACCCGAAGGTCTGGAACTTGATGTCGTCAATGCGGTCGTCGACCACCTTGATGTAGATGGTCATCATGTCCCCGCACAGGGGGTTGCCCAGTTCGCCGATGCCGTCGGCGTCCTCTATGGTGCCCACGTTGCGGGGGTTTTTGAAATGGTCCATCACGGTCTTGGAATACATGGCGAAAACCTCTTTTCGGTCCAAGGACCAGGGGCCCGGGCCGCGCCGTGCGGTCCGGGCCTATCGAGCGAAAAACAACCGCCTGCCCCATAGCACTAAGTAGTAAAACCGGCAACCCGAAATTGGAAGGGGGAACCCGGAAAGGGGGAAAAAGACGGGCCGTTGCGATGAGCGGCGGCCGGGCGTTTCCGGTTTTGCCGGGAAACCCGGCTATTCGGTTTTTTTCCCCGGCTGGAGGGTCAACACCACGGCGCCGTCCAATAGGGCGTAGTCCGCGTCGTGCTGCACGTGCAGTTCCCCTCCCAAGATGTAGTATCCCGCGGCGTCCACGGGCAGGGGCTTGATCTTTCCCGCCAGGGTGCCCGAGGCGATGGGCTCCGCCACCACGAAGTCGTGCCTCCGCCGGGGGGCTTTGTCCTTGCCGGGCTTCCTCCGGGTGGCGGGGTCGTGGACGGCCAGCACAAAGGGGTCGGGCTTCCCCGCGGCGTTCTTGCCGTAGCCCACCAGGGTGACCCAGTGCCCGCCGCGGCGGTGGAAGGTTTTGGTCTCCTTATCCAGGTCGTACCACCCCACGTTGAGCCACACCGCGGAATCGCCCAGAAGCCCCTTCTTGATCCAGTCCATGGATGGGGGGCCTTTGCTTGCGATGAACCGTTCGGGCACGGATCTCCACCCCTGGTACTTTAAGGAGGCGGATGAGAACCCCCGGTCGGCCAAAAACTTCTCCAGGCCCTCCAACAGTTCCGCGGGGCTGGTGCCGTGCTTCAAGCTGGTGTCCATGTACTTTTCCAGGGCCAGCAGGCTGGCGAGCTGGGCCTGGGTCATGGTCCTCTTCTTGTCCAGGGGGGGGATGAGTTCCGCGTAGCCGTGGCGGGAAAGCCACACCAGGGAGTTGGACACGGCCACCGGGCCGCAGTAGGCCATTCCCCGGGCGGGCAGTCGTGCGTTTTGGTCCGTCTGCACCATGTCCGGCGTGGTTTCGGCCTTTTCCATGTACACGGGGGGATAGGCGAGGGCCGCGGTGCAAAAAAGGACGGCCGAGGCCAGCAGAACAGCCAGCCTGCAGACCGCACCCAAAGAAACGGGAACCGGCTGCAAGGAATACACCTCCGCTCTTGGCTGCACGGTGTTGCGCAAAAATAGAACAAACGCCCGGTAAATAGATACATCAAACCGCTGCGGATGAAAAGCCTGTTCGTGTCATTCCGCAGAGGATTTTTTGACCGCAAGCCGTCTCACCACCCGGCCCAGGAGGTAAAGGGCCAGGATAACGATCGCGCCGCCCCCGGTCAGGATCCCGGCCCATTGCAGGGTGCCCATCCCGCCGGTTGCATGTTTCAGCGCCCAGGCCACCAAAAGCACGAACCCCGCCACCACCAGGAGGGTGGCCGCCGCAAGCACGCCCATGCCGAAATCCGCGTCCACGGCGGAGCCCGCGCCCTTTTCCCTGCCGGGGAAGGTCACCCTTCCGGTTTCCTGGTCCCGCCCGACCAGGTGCCGGTTGTTTTCGCCCATGGTCGCCTCCTCTCGGCAAAACGAAATGGGTTGGTTGACATATCCCGTACCGGCGACCTATCTTGCCACAGCCGGACCCGGACCGCCAGGCCGGGTCCGCCCTTTTCCATTGAACGGCCGTGCCAAAAAGCAAAACACCCCTGGGGCGTGGCTTGCCCCGAAAGGAGACCCCATTTCCATGTCCACCGAGTTTCAGGCCCGGGTGGAGCCCCAACAGCTCACCGGGGATTCCGAAATCACCTTCCGCTGCGGCAAGGACCGCTCCTGCTTCACCCAGTGCTGCCGGGGCATCGACATCGTGCTCACGCCGTACGACGTCATCCGCATGAAAAAGAGGCTGGATCTTGCCTCGGACCAGTTCTTGGCCATCTACACCACGCCCCAGCTCCTGGAGAAGACGGACCTTCCCGTGCCCACGTTGAAGATGCTGGATGACGAGGAGAAGTCCTGTCCCTTTGTGCGGGAAGACGGCTGCCTCATCTACGAGGACCGGCCCGCCTCCTGCCGCTACTACCCCGTGGGCCACGCCACCCTGCGGCCCAAGGAGGCCGAGGCCTCGGAAAACTTCTACTTCCTGGTGAAAGAGCCCCACTGCAAAGGCTTTGACGATACCAAGTGGACCGTGGATTCCTGGCGGGCGGACCAGGGGGTGGTCGAATATGACGAAGCCAACCGGCCCTGGACGGACCTGGTGGTCCGCAAGCGGTCGTTTCCCCCCAACCTGCGCATCACCAAGGAAGCCA
This sequence comes from Deltaproteobacteria bacterium, assembly GCA_019308705.1. Lineage (GTDB taxonomy): Bacteria > Desulfobacterota > Desulfobacteria > Desulfobacterales > Desulfatibacillaceae > JAHJUF01. The sequence continues at coordinate 2,012 of JAFDHW010000139.1, read as the reverse complement.
AGGCCATGTATTTCATGGCGTGCTACGACCTGGACCGCTTCATGCGCTTTCTTACGGAAAGCTCCTTCACCAAGCTCTACGACGTTTCCGACGAGCTTCTGAACCGGGTGCGGGAGGACGAGGTGGCGCGCCTGGCCCTGGCCGTGCAGTGGCTGGAGGGCGTGCTGTTCAAGCGCGGGCCTTACGCCGTGAAGGAGGACAAGGCCGCCGCCCGCATGGAAGAGCGGGGCAAGGCCAAGAAGGAATGAGCCGGCGGGCCGGATACGCCGGCGCAAAACGCAAAAAACCCGGCCCCGGAAACTCCCGGGCCGGGCTTCGTTTTTTTCGGGAAAAAGCCGCCCTATGTCTGGGGAAGGCCCTTTTGGATGTAGTCACTCAATAGGCGTTTCCTGTCCTCGGGGGTGATGACCCGGGGCAGGGCTTCCCTGGCCATGTCCACGGCCATGTCCACCAGCTCGGAGCGAAATTTCTTTTTGGCGGCCTCGATCTGGTAGCCCGCACGGCGGCCGGTGTCCTCCAGAAGATGCCGGGCCTCCTGCTGGGCTTGCTCGATGATCTTTTCCTTGAGCAGGGCGCCTTCCTTTTCCATGCGTTCCACCAGGGCCTTCATGCGGGCGTCGCGCTGGGAGGCTTTTTTTTCCAGTTCGGCCAGGTCTTCGGCGGCCCGCCGGCGGCGCTTTTCCACGGCCTCGATCTGGTCCGCCACTTCCTGGCCCTGGCCCCGCAGAAAGTCCAGCAGGGGCTTTCTGCCGAACTTGTAGATAACCCCGGCCAGGATGAGGAAGTTCACCCACATCATGACCGTGTCGTAGGTGGCGCGCCAGCCGGGCTGGGCTGCAGCGGCCGGGGAAGCCCCGGCGGCAAGCGCGGCCAGAAGGCAGCCGGTCAAAACCGCGTGTTTCATGCCGCACCTCCGGAACCGTCCTGGATGCTGCGGCCCAGGATCTTTTCCATGATTTCCCCGGCAAGGGCCTTGGCTTCGGCGTCCAGGTACTCCCGGACCCGGGCGATTTCTTGCTCCACCTTTTCGGCGGTTTCCTGGCGCGTCTTTTCGATCTTTTCCCGTGCCGCGGCCAGGATCCTTTCCGCTTCCCTGCCGCCTTCCTCGCTCAGGCGCTCCTTGGTTTTCCGGGCCCTGGCGCGGGCCTCGGCCTCCTGGGCGGCCAGGGTCTCCCGGATCTTCTCCATCTTCTCCCGGGTGAGGGAAATCTCCTGTTCGGCCGAGTCCATGCGCCCCTGCCGCTCGGCCATGACCTCCCGCAAGGGGGCGAACATGAGCCGGTTGATCAAAAACAGGAAGATGAGAAAGGAAACCATCTGTGCCGCCAGGGTGGCGTTGATGCTGATAAGGGCGACGTTTTCAACGATCTCCATGAAACCACCTAACAGGGGGCGGGCGCCGGCGCGCACAGGGCCTGGGCCCGCCTCTTTTTGCTCGGTTGGGGACGCTCCCGGCCGCGGGGCCGGGGCGCGCCCGGTTAGCTGACAACAAACAGGAGCAGAAGCGCGATGACCAGGGAGTAGATGCCCGTGGACTCGGAAACCGCCTGGCCCACCAGCATGGTCCGGGTCAGAAGGCCTGCTTCCTTGGGGTTTCTTCCGATGGCCTCGCAGGCCTTGGCCGCGGCCATTCCCTCGCCCACGCCGGGCCCGATGGCGCCCAGGCCCATGGCCAGGCCCGCGCCCAGAAAAGAAGCCGCCGTGATGATGTCCACACCTTCGATTGCCATTTGAAAGCCCTCCTTTTGGATGGAAAACGATGGATCAAAAAAACGGGTTTTACACCACGAAAATAAGCACCAGGGCCACCACCAGGGAGTAGATGCCCGTGGATTCCGCCACGGCCTGGCCCACCAGCATGGTCCGGGTCACCTCGGCGGTGGCGGATTCGTTTCTGGCGATCCAGTCCACCGCGCTTCGGGCGGCCAGTCCCTCGCCCATGCCCGGGCCGAAGGCGCCGATGCCCATGCACAGGCCCGCGGAAAGCAACGCCGAGGCCGCCGCCAGGCCCG
>JAFDHW010000138.1 GCA_019308705.1 Deltaproteobacteria bacterium | reverse complement strand
CGTGGTGGTGCACGTGGAGGACGACCCTCGCAACCTGGCGGGCATGCCATGGGAAGGTGTGGCCCTGCGGGCCGACGCCGAGAGTGCGGCGGAGGCCCTGGCGTCCGGTGCGGCCAAGAAGCGCACCTCCCAGTGGTTTTCCCGATGCATGGAAGCCGGGGAGAAGGCTTCGGAAGCGGCCGCCTCGGCCGCGGGCAAGGCCGGGCGGACCGCGGCCGGACTCCTTGGCCCCAACGACATCGTGGTGACGGACGGCCCGGCGGCCAGGGGCTTGGCCGCCTCCCTGGCCAAAGAGGCGGAATTCGCCCAGCTCCACGTCATGGACGACGCCCGCTACGGGGGCACGGGCCTGCCCTTCGCCCTGGGCGCGGCCGTGGGCAACCCGGAAAAGCGCGTGGTGCTGGTGTGCGGCAGGGAGGCCCTGTTCCACCACGTGCGCGAGATCCAGCCCGGCTCCTGCGCCAACCTGAATCTGGACGTGCTTTGCCTGGACGAGGGGTCGCTTCCCAACAACCAGGCGGATCCCGCCGCGGTGCTTCAGGGCCTGGGCGCGGCCGTCCTGCCCGCAAAGGAGCTTGCCGGTCCCAAGGCTCGGTCCGGGGTGCGGGCGGCCGTGCTGGCGGCATAGGCGGCCCGACCAAGACCGGCCTCTGCAAAATCCGGGGTTTTGAGGGGCAATATGTGGGATTGACCCCATGGGAGGCCCGCGCGTTGTGGGGTATGTTTGCAGAGAAAACCGGTACAATACGGCCACGCAAAGCGGATTGCCCGAGCATGAAGGAGCAAAAAGGGATCACCCTCAGCAAGGTGCAGCTTCTTTTGGCGGAAAAGCGCACCTCCCTGGCCGCGCTGCGCACGGGCCTGGCCGTGGTGGCCCTGCCCCTGGCCATTGCCACCGCGCTCATCGCCACCTCCCGGTATTATGACATCCTGGGAGTGGCGTATTTGTTCGTCCCCCTGGTGCTGGTGTGCGCGGCCCTTTTGCTTTTGGGCCTGCACCTCACCTTCCTCAGCGTGGCGCGCCTGCACCGCGAGGACCGGATGATCCAGGCCATCAAGAAGAACAACGACTGGCTCACCGAAGTCATGGACTGAAAGGAAGGATGCATGCACGACAAGGTTCTGGTTCTGCTTTCCTGCGGAACGGACAACCCCAACCGGGCCACCCGCGCGTTTCACTTGGCCACCGTCGCCCACAAGGAGGGCAAGGAGGTGGCCCTGTTTCTGCTGGACGAGGGCGTGTACCTGGCCAAGAAGGGCCTGATCCAGCACGTGCGGGCCGCCACGGGCGACGTCGCCGACGACCTCCTGGTCTACCTCCAGGCCCATGATGTGCCCATCTACGCCTGCACCCCCTGCGCCAAGGCCCGGCACATTTCCGAGGAGGACCTGGTGGACGGCGCGCGCATGGGAACAGCGGCGGAAATGATCCGCATGGCCTGCGAGAGCGCGGTCATCAGCCTCTAGCCCGATGGACGCCCGGGACGCCCCCCTGTTGGGCCGCGGTTCGCCGCCGGATTGCGCCTTCATCCTTCCAAAAGTTTTCGTCCGGCGGGAACCACGCGGGAAGGACCGCGAAGATAGTCCTTTTGCGCCACGTAGTATTGTGTTAGTTGGGGATACAGGCGGTAAAAGTGTTTGAAGGTAAACGGAGAGTAAGCCTTACGCGATTTGGTTGGTCACGTGGAGAGCGCGTCTCTGCCGGACCGTTGACGGCAGGCAGACGAAATTTGCCCGGTTTTTGCATTCGAGCCCCCAAATCTAAGGAGAGACCACGATGAATGCCAAAAGGAAATTTTTTTCGGTAGGGCTTATTTTCTCCGCGCTTTTGATCCTTGGCGGCTGCGCAAGCGCGCCCGAGGTTTCTCCCACAGGAATGGTCACCGTCATCCGGGAGGTCGCGGTCACGGACAACGGCGTCACCACCGTGACGGTGGAGAAGGCCGAGGAAGTCGCGGAGCGCTCCACCGTGGACAAGGATGCCGAGTCCCTCATGGCTCCCCAGCGGTACGCGGATATTGGTTCCTATTTCCAGAACTACGCGGTGAACAAAAAGGACGAGGTCGTCCTTTCCATCTTTAACCAGGAAGGGCACGACGGCTCGGACCTTTGGGTCTACAAGACCGGAAAGATGCGCCTGACCAAGACGAACTACTTCCACTGGGATCCGGCCTTTTCCGCAGACGGGCAATCCGTGTATTTTGTGTCGGACAAGGGCCGGGTGCCCCGGTCCGCATCGGACCAGGCCTGCTACCTGTGGAAGGTGCGTTCCACGGGCTTCGGGGGCCTGACCCGCATCGGCACACCGGCCTACCGCTATTACAGTCCCGCGGAGTCGCCCGACGGGGAACACATCCTGGTCACCTGCCAGGAGTTTATGGGCAACAGCCATTTCCTGTGGTACATGAAGTCCAACGGCGCCCTGCCCACCCAGTTGAAGCAGGGCCAAGCCGGACAATGGTTGGACAACCAGACCATCATCTTCCAGGCGCCGGATGAAAACACGGGGCTGCAGACCATCTGGACCTGCAAAATAGACGGCTCCGTCCTGACCCAGATCCTGTCCGATTCAGAGATGCTGTGCATCCAGCCCGCGCCCTCCCCGGACGGAAAGTACGTGGCCTACGTCAAGCAAAAACCGGGCAAGCCCGAAAGCCGCGACGTGTACATCATGAATCTTAAGGACGGGCTTTCCCAGCAGCTCACCACCAACAAGTCCCGTGACGACCTGCCCCACTGGTCCGCGGATGGAAAATATCTCTACTTCCGCTCCAGCCGGGGCCTGGCCTGGAATCTTTGGAGGCTGGATACCTCCTTTCTGAACCGGTAGCGGGGCCGAACCCGGCCGTGCGGCGGGAAAATACCGTTCCACCCCGGTCGGCGGACCAATCGCCGGCCGGGGTGGAGTTTTTATTGGGGGGGAAGGGTGGCGCAGGGCGGTGCGGGCACGGGGCTACTTGCTCGTCATGACCCACACTCCCTGCCAGTCCTGCGGCGGGTCCGCGGCTAGGCGGCGGCATTTTTTGACGTAGGCCGCGGAAGGGGGGTCCTGGTCCGCCAGGGCGAGAAAGCCCTGTTCCGCCTCGGAGAACTTTCCTTCAAAGAACAAGTCCAGCGCCCGCTCAAAGGCTTGAAGCACCGGCTTTCTCTCCTTGTATTGCCCCCTGGTCATGGGCTCGTGCACCAGCACGGGCAGTTTCTTGCCCACCACGGCCAGCCGCGCCAGGCGGCGGGTGGCGATTTCCTCCCCGAGCTGTTGCTTGGTGGAATCCGAGATCATGGTGTAGGTGCCGAACTGCTTGTTGGCTCCTTCCAGGCGGGCGGCCAGGTTCACGGCGTCGCCCAGCATGGTGTAGTCGAACCGGGTCTTGGAGCCCAGGTTTCCCACCACCGCGGGGCCGGTGTTCATGCCGATGCGCATGAAAAGCGCATGTCCCGTCCGTTCGCGGAAGGACGGGCGCAGTTCGGCCAGCTTGGCCTGGCATTCGAGCGCGCTTTTCACCATCCGGGCCGCGTGGTCCTTCACGTCCACGGGCGCGTTCCAGAAGGCGATGATGGCGTCGCCCTCGTACTTGTCCACCGTGCCCCCGTGCTCGTGGATGATGTCCGTCATGGCGGAAAGGTAGTCGTTCAACAGCGCGGTGAGCTCCTCGGGCTCCATGCCCTCGGAGATGGAGGTGAATCCCTCAAGGTCGGAAAAGAAGATGGACAACGTTTTGCGTTCCCCGCCCAGGTTCAGCTTTTCCGGATGGGCGATGAGCTGCTCCACCACTGCGGGCGACAGGTACTGGCCGAACGCGTCCTTGATGAACTGTCGCTGGCGGCCCTCGAAGGCGTAGTTCATGGTGATGGAGGAGAGGATGGCCATGGCCGCGGCGGCCTCCATGGCCACCAGGGGCAGCCACACGCCGCCCGCGTAGGCTGCCAGCGACGCTCCGGCGGGAAGCGCCAGGGCCGCGGAAAAGACCACGATGGAAAAGGGCGGTCTTGCCCAGAACGTGGCCCCCGTGGCCGCGATGAGCGCTGCGGCGAACACCGCCAGCACCACCATCCACGCCGGAGCCTCGCGCATGAAATCGTTGTTCAGCAAATTGTCCAGCATGGTGGCGTGGATCTCCACGCCCGGATACACCCCGCCCGTGGGCGCGGACCGCAGGTCGAAAAGCCCGGGCGCGGAAAACCCGAACAGCACGTACTTGCCCGAAAAGGCATCCGGGTTCGTGATGGTGGGCTTTTGTCCGGAGATCCGCCGGATGTGGGACTGGAGCACCGCGGCGGCGCTGTAGGCGGGAAAGGTGCCGGCCGGTCCGCGGAAGCGCAGGATGGCGCAAAGATTTTCGTCCAGGGGGATGCTGGCCTCGCCCACGGTGAGGGAGTCGCTTTCAAGGGCCACCGGCGCGTCCGGGTGGGCGGAAAGGTACGCCCCCAGGCCCAGGGAGGGAACGGCGCGGCCGTCGAACACGCTCAACAGCCGGGCGCGGCGGTACACCCCGTCCTCGTCCGGGTTCAAGTGCACGTTGGCCAGAAGCCCCGCGCTTTGGGCCAGTTCCCGAACGGGCAGGGAGGCCCGGGGGAATTGCACCCTGGCCTTGGGATGGGCCTTTAGCCAGCCGGAGATGCCGGCGATGTCCGGGCAGGGCCGGGGGAATCCCTCGGGCCAGGAGGTCTCCTTTCCCGTGGATTCGCCCACGAACAGCGCGCCCACGAAGGGGCCGAAGTCCGCCGCCGCCCGGGCAAAGGCCAGGTCGTCTTCCAGCCCGTACTTGGACGGCTCGGTGTAGAGCACGTCGAAGGCCGCGGCCGCCGCGCCCTGGTCCTTGAGGTACGCGAGCATGGCCGCGTAAAGCTCCCGTGGCCAGGGCCAGGAGATGCTCATCTCCTCCTGGGCCCAGTCCAGGCTGGCCTGGTCCAGGAGGATCATGGCCACCCTTGGGTCGGCTTTTCCCGTGGCCATGGCCGAGGCGCGCCAGTCCCAGGTGCGGGCCTCCCAGGGGTCAAGCCAGCCCAGGCCCCACGCGGCAAGGGCGATGGCCGTGTAGCCCAGGGCGATGCCCAGGGCCCGCAGGGCCTTCATGCGGCCGGTGGTCCGAAGGGCCATGGGTGTCAGAGGGCGTTCGCCAGGGCCAGGAACCGCTCCCGCCGTTCGGGGGGAACGGCCGGAGCGGGGCCGGAATCCACGGCGTTCTTCAGGTTTCGGATGCGCCTTTTTGGGGGGGGATGGGTGGCCGCGAACCCGCGCTTGCCGCCGTGGGTCCTCTCCTCCAGCACGGTGAGCATGTCCACCATGCCCCGGGTGTCGTAGCCCACCCTTTTTAAGATGGCCACCGCGCCCTGGTCCGCCTCCCGTTCCGTTGCGCGGGAATAGCCCGAGTCGATGAGGGTCTTGGTGATGTCCGCCAGCGTGCCCTCCAGGGCGTTGGTGAGCTTCATCAGTTTCTCGCTCCCGAAGTTTCTGGCGCTTTCCGCTCCGATGATGGTGAGCGCCTGGGTGAGGCGGGACTTCTTGATGGCGCGCAACCCGTGCTTTTCCTGCACGTGGGTGATCTCGTGGGCCAGGACCGCGGCCAAGGCGGACTCGCTGCGGCAGCAGCGCAGCATGCCCCGGGTGACGAACACCAGCCCGCCCGGCGCGGCGAAGGCGTTCACCTCGTCGGAGTCCAGGATGAGGAAGTGGTAGCCGCCAAAGGTTTCGGGCCGGTCGGAAAAAAGCGCCAGGGACTGGCCCAGAAGGTTCACGTAGGCGTTGGCCGCGGGGTTGTCCCACGCGGGGTATCGCTTAAGGATGCTCGCGGCGATGGCCCGGCCGATGTAGTATTCTTGGGACGGGGTAATGTCCTGGAAGGTTTTGGCCACGGCCTTGCCCGCCCGGCAAAGGGATTTGGCCTGGGCCTTGTCGATGGTTCCGGTGGCCACGCCCACGGCCGCGCCCAGGTTCGCCACCTTGTCCATGTTGGCGCATCCGGCCATGGAAAGCACGGCCAGGCAGGCCAAAAGGGCCAGGCCCCGGGAGCGTTTGGCGGAAAGAAAGGTCTTTTTGCGCATCACAGGCCTCCTGCCGGGGACAGGCCCCCTTTTTGCAAAAATTCCAGGATCTGTTCGGGCGTGGCTTTCATGGCTTCCATGCGGTCCACCCAGGTGAAGTCCAGGTCGGGGTTCTTGGCCCGAAGCTCGCCTTCCACCTGCTGGTTGAACCCCTTGCCCGCCAGGGCCAGCTCGCCGGCGTCCGCTGTCTGGGACACGTTCTTGTCCCCGGCGGAAAGTTTGATCTTGCGTTTGGTCAGGGCCGAGGCGTGGACCCACCCGCACGCGCCGTCCGGCAGTTGGACCTGCATCCAGGGGCCTTGCTGGACGCCCGGGGTCACCCGCGTGCCGTAGGGGGCCGTGGCCACGATCCTGCCCAGGAAGGAGGGCCGTTCGCGTACCTGGAGTTCCTGCACGCAAACCGTCATCGCGTCTGCGGCGCAAAGCGCCCCGGCGCAAAGGGCTGTCAGCGCCGCCGCCAGAACCGCAAGAGTTTTACAGGGCATGGGAAACCTCTCCGGATCGGAACTGCAGGGAGTGAAAGGGACCTAGCCCGGATTATTCATGAGCAATTTTGCCCGAGATCGAATTTTTCTTTATTTTCAATCCGTTGGAGCTGTTTTTTGGGTCTTGCGCCAAAGACGGTCTGATTATTGGAGGAA
>JAFDHW010000137.1 GCA_019308705.1 Deltaproteobacteria bacterium | reverse complement strand
CTCTCCTTGCAGGCGCCATTCCCGTTGTGCTTCTTTTGGGCGGCGCGCTGGCCATCTACCTCGGCTTCGACGAGCTGAAGGACAACTGGCAGAAGGACGAATCATTTGAGGTGGGCACCCCCACCGAGGACACCGACAAGTACAAAAAAGAGGTGGAAGAGCTCAAAAAGGAGATTGAGGCTCTAAAGTCCAAGAAATAGCTGCAAAAGACATCTTCAGGCCGTTTGCCTGACAACATACGGCGGGACCCGCTTGGGCCCCGCTTTTTTTGTGGTGCGCCCCGGGAATGGTTGGGGGCTCCTACAGCTTCTCGCCCGGATCCTTCTCGTCGATGGCCCGGTTGGCCAATGCGTCGGCCAGTTCATTGCCCCTGGTTTCCGCGTGGCCGCGCACCCAAAAGGCCTTCAGGTCCGGAAACCGCTTGGCCTTTCTTTTGATCCTCTCCACCAGTTCCACGTTCTTTTTGGCCTTCCACCCCGCAAACAGCACCCCGTGGGCGTACTTGGAGTCCGTGTACAGCCGCACGGGCAGGTTGGGCTTCTTGATGGCGGAAAGGGCCCGGTCAATGGCCGAAAGCTCGGCCACGTTGTTGGTGGTTTCGCCCAGGTATTCGGAGATGGTCTTTTGCCGGTCCTTGTACCAGAGGACCACGCCCAGCCCGGCCGGGCCGGGGTTTCCCCGGGCCGCGCCGTCCGTGTACACCACGATGGCGTTTTCCGGCAGCTCCGAGGGGTCCGGCGCGGAAGAGGGGCCATGGGCCTTGCGCCCGGCCCCGCCGGCGGGCTTCTTTTTGGCCGGGGCCCGCCGCTTGCCCTTGGGCTGCCACGCGGACAAGGGTTTCAGCGAGGACGCGGGCACCTGGTACTCGTAGTCGTGGCCAGGTTCCAGGGAATAGCGGATGGTGGCCTTGCCGTCCGCCACCAGGGGGGTTCCCGGCGCTTTTTCCTTCACCCACACCTTGTCGCCCTTGAACACCAGGCGCACCCATCCGTCCCGGCGCTCCACGGCGTCCCCGTTCCTGGTCATGCGCCCTCCGGGTACAGGCGGTATTTTGCGGAAAGCGCCTCGAATTCCCGGGCCTGTTGTTCCCAGTCCGCCAGTATGGGGTCCAGGGGCTCCCCGGTCTCAAGGGCCTTTCGCACCCGGTCCGTGCCCAGGATGAGGTCTATGGGCATGCGTTCGTACTCGTACTCGTAGGGCGGCTGTTTCCAGGCAAAGGATTTTGGGTACAGGCGGCAGACGGCCTCCAGCAGGCGCAGGGACAGCCGCACGGGGCGGAACGCCTTCGGGTCGGTAACGTGGAAAGAGAACCCCGCGCACAGCGCGCCCTCCCACTTGTTGGAGGTGGGCTCGAACGCGCAGGGCCGCAGGATGACGCCGGCCGTGTCCTCCGGCGACAGCCGGGCCAGGACCTCCCCGGGGTCCACGAACGGCGCGCCGCACATCAGAAAGGGCATGGCCGTGCCCCGGGCCTCGGACACGTTGGTGCCCTCCCACAGCACCTGGCCCGGGTACACCAGGGCGGATGCGGCCTGGGGGAGGTTGGGGGAGGGCGGCACCCAGAAGAGCCCGGTGTCCTCCCACAGCATGTCCCGGCTCCACCCGCTCATGGGGACCACGGTCAGGTCGCAGCCTATTCCGAATTCCTCGTTGAACAGCCGGGCCAGCTCGCCCATGGTGAGCCCGTGGCGCATGGGGATGGGAAACCGTCCCACGAACGAGGCGAACGCCGGGTCCAGGATTCCTCCTTCCACCAGGGTTCCGCCGATGGGGTTGGGCCGGTCCAGCACCACAACGGGAATCCCTCGCTTGGCGGCCTTTTCCATGCAATGGCTCAAGGTGTACATGAAGGTGTACACCCGGGTTCCCACGTCCAACAGGTCCACCACCAGGGCGTTGATTTTGGCGAAGCTCTGGTCCGTGGGCACGCGGGTTTTGGAGTACAGGGAGTAGGCGGGCAGGCCGGTTTCCGGGTCCGTGGCGTCCTCGGATTCCACCATGTTGTCCTGCTTGGCCGCGAAGATTCCGTGCTGGGGGGTGAAGAGCGCAACCAGGTTTTCGGGGAATTGTTCGTGGAGAAGCGCCGGGGCAAGCCTGAGGTCCGGATCCACGGACGCGGGGTTGTACAAAAGGCCCCACTTCCGGTTCTGGAGCGCATCCGGAGGGCTGTCCAGGAAGTTTTCCAGGCCGGTGCGGATGGCGGGGGGCGTTCTCATGGCTGCTTTTTACAGGCTTTGGACCAGTTTTGCCAGCCTTGGGGCGCCAAAGACCGTTTGCATGCGCTCCTTGAGCGAGGCCAGGGCGTGGGGGATGTGCTTCAAAAACCCCGGCTTGCCTTTTTGCCCGCCCAGGAAGGCGAAGGCGCCCAACACCTGCATGTTCCTGTGCAGGGCCAGCAGGTTGTAGGTCCGGCCAAAGGCTTCGGTATCCAGGGTAATCCGCTTTTTGGCCTCGTTCACGTACAGGGAGTATAGCCGGTCCTGGGCGTTTTGGGGCAGGCGGGCGTAGGGGTCGATGAGCAGGGAGGCCAGGTCGTAGCCCAACGGCCCCAGGCGGCCGCCCGCAAAGTCGATGAACCGGGGCTTGGCGTCCTTGACCAGGATGTTGCGGGACTGGCAGTCGCGGTGCAGAAACCCGGTGACCGCATCGGCCAGCGCTTCGGCGGCCAGGGCCTCGCATTCCTCGCGGAACTCCTCGAAATCCACGTTTTTTCCCAGGTAATCCCGCACGAACGCCTCCACGAAGTACCGGCTTTCCTTTTCCACGGCCAGGGCCTGGTCATAGCAGGGCGTCTGCCAGGTCCAGGCCGGGTCGAATCCCTTGGCCGCGTCCACGTTCATGGCCGCCAGGGCGCGGACCGCCTGTTCGTACAGGGCCAGGACTTCCGCGTTCAGGCCCTTTCCGGCCAGGCCGGCCAGGTGGACGTCCCCCAGGTCCTCCACGTACACCAGGCCGCAGAATTGGTCCTGGCCCAGGATGCGGGGCACGGGCGCGCCGCGGGCTTCCAGGTGCCGGCCGATGGCCGCCATGGCCCTTGCCTCGGGCATGCCTCCTGAACCGGCCACGCCGTGGGCCGCGGCCACCGCGGTCTTGCCCCGCACGGCCACCCGGAACCAGCGCCGGTCCGAGCCGTCGCCGGCCAGGGGTTTTATGTCCGTTTCCCGAAGCCGGGCCTCCGGGCAGAGCAGCCGCACCGCGCCGCGGGCCAGGGAGGCGACCTCCAGCCCCTGGTGCGTGCCCGCGTCCTGCCAGAAGAAGCCTTCGGGAAACCAGGCGGCCGGGAAAAGGCCGTTGTCCATCATGTGCCGGTACACGTGGATGATGTTGGAATGGCCCGGGGGAAGGTAGTCGAAAACAACGGGATCTAAGACGTGGATGCCCGTGAAGGTGTACAGGGGGCCTTGGTGTCCATCGGGCGCGCGCAACTCTTTCACCAGCCCGTTTTCCACCCGAACCGTGTTGAACCGGGGGTGGTCCGTCAGGACCATGGTCACGGGGTGGGGGTGGGACTGGTGGAAGTCCATGGCCAGGGAGAGGTCCAGGTCGCAAACCACGTCCGCGTTGATCACCAGGAACGGCCCGCCGGAAAGGTGCGGCCTGGCGTTGGCGATGCCTCCGCCCGTGCCCAGGCGTTCGGGTTCCTCCAGCACGCGCACGTCCATGCCGTAGTTCGTGGACCGGACGTGCTCCCGGATGAGCCCGGAAAAGTGGTGGGCGTTGACCACGGCTTTTGCAAACCCGCATTGCCGCAGGTGGTGCAGCACGCCGTCCACCAGGGGGACGCCGTCCGCGGGAACCAGGGGTTTGGGCAGGGTTTCGGTCAGGGGTAGAAGCCGGGTCCCGAACCCCGCCGCCAGGACCATGGCCTTCATGCGCGCCGGCCTCCCGGCCTATGGGATGCAGTTGCGGAAATTCTGGATGACCTCTTCGTACAGCTCGATGTCCGGCGCGTCCGAAGGCCCGTGGATGCCCCGGGACATGAAGTAGCTCGCCGCGTTTTCGAAGTTCACCTTGGAGAGCGACTCTTTAAGCTCGATCTCCCCGGACTTGAACATGGACGTTCCCTGGGCCAGGAACTTTTTGTACCGCTCCTTGCGGCCCGTGGCGGAAAGGTTCTCGCGGGCAAAGACCCGCAGGACCACCAGGTAGGACTCAAAGAAGTTTTTCAGCAAAGAGGCCAGGGTGGCCATCTTCTTGTGGCCCGCGGCCGTGATGTTGTAGCGGTCCGGAATGGTGGGGTGGGGCGTCACCATGGCGTCGTTGATGAAGCTTTTCAACGATTTCCGTACGTAATACTCCGCGGAAAGGTCCGGGTCGTAGTGGAACTCGTTTTTGAACAGGTCCATGAGCGCCTGGTAGGAGGTGTGGAGCTGGTCCGCGGAAAACTCGAAGGCCTCCTGGGTGAGGATGGACAGGGCGGTGTACGCCTCGGGGATGAAGTGCCCGATGCAGTTGTTCTTGTAGTATTCCAGCAGGGGCCGGCGGGCCTGAACCACGGCGTAGCGGATCCTGCCCTGGGTTTCCGGCTCCTCGGGCTTTTCCTCGTAGCGCACCAGGAACTTGTCTCGCACGTAGGCGTCCAGGGCTTGGCGCACGGCTGCCGGTGGGTCGCTGAGGGTGTCGGAATACTTGGCTCCCTTCATCTTGAGGTGCGTAAGGTAGAACTCCACCTTGTCCAGCAGGTCCTGCTCGGAAAAGGACCGGGACCGGGAGGTCATGGTGAGCGCCGCGGCCGCCACCAGCCCGTGGGGCGTGGCTACGGAAACCTCGTCGATGGCGTGGATGATCCGGTGGGCCAGGTTTCGGTAGACGATTTCCTTTTCCCTGCGCGACATCTTGTCGTAGGGGACCTCGAAGTTGTTCATCACGTCCCCGGCGCGGATGGGCTCGTTGAATTCCAGGAAGATGCGGCCAAAGCGTTTTTTCAGGAATTTCCGCGCCCTGACCACCTGGGAGAAGTTTTCGGCCGTTTTTTCCTGGCCTTCCAACTCCTTGATGTAGGCGCCTTCTTCCACGACCCGGTCGTAGCCGATGTAGATGGGCTGGAAATAGAGGTCCTTGGCGGCGCCCCGGGCGTAGGCGTCCAGGATGATGGACAGAAGCCCGAACTTGGGCATGACCAGCTTGCCCGTGCGGCTTCTGCCGCCCTCGATGAAGAACTCCAGGTTGAACCCGGCTTCCAGGAGCGCGTAGATGTACTCGGAAAAAACCTTGGAATACAGGGGCAGGCCTTTGAAGGTGCGGCGGATGAAGAACGCGCCCGCGTTGCGGAAGACGGGGCCCAGGGGGAAGAAAGAGAGGTTCTTTCCCGCGGCGATCAAGGGGCAGGGCATGCGGTTTGTGTAGAGCACGTAGGACAGGATGAGGTAGTCGATGTGGCTTTTGTGGCAGGGGATGAGGATCACCGGACCCTTCTTGGAGATGTCCTTGAGCCTTTTTAAGCCCGCGGTGTCCACTTCCACGCCGTCGAACATGGTGTCCGTGAGCCACCGCACGATGACGTCCAGAACCGCGATGGTGAAGGAGGAATATTTGGCCGCGATCTCGTCCAGGTAGGCGGCGGCCTCTGCATGGAACTCGTAGACCGAGCGTTCCGAGGAAAGGGCCAGCTCCTTGACGTATTCCCGGAAGTTTTCGCTCTGCAAAACCCGCTGCCTGAGCTCGTCGCGGTTGATGAGCTCCGGGCCCACGATGCTTTGGCGGTGGCGGTTGATGCGGTCCACGATCTCTTGGCGCAGCTCGTAGGCCAAATACTGGAGGCTGGGCTTCTTGTCCGCGTAGGATTCCATGAATTCCCGGAGGTTTATGGGCTCCACCATTTCCACGACGGCCTTTTCCGGAATCTTGACCAGGGAAAGGAGCCGCCGCAGCCTGCCCGGCCGCTCTTCCGTGCCGAACACGCTTCCCATGACCCCGATCTTGCGCTTTTGGGGCTTGGTTCCGTAGAGGGTGAGTTGGGGCACGATCAGGATGTCCTTTTCCGAACGGGTCTGCACGTCCAAAAGGTGGAGCAACGGGTCGACGCGCGCCTTCACGTAGCGGCGGTAAAAGGCGCGCTTGTCCACCATGGACACCATGGACACGGTGCCGGAAAGGACCTGTTTTTGGATGTAGCCGGATTCGTAGGGGTTCGGCCATTTCTTGAAGGTGATGAACTGGTCGATATGGGCCGCCACGATGCGGAGAAACCGCGTGATCGGCTGGAACAGGAGGATGCGCTGGTCCAGGCCCAGCTGGGGATAGGGCAGGCCCTCGCGCTTGAACCGGAAATAGAAGAACAGAAACTCGAAGGGGCTCTTGTACTTGGTGGCGTAGACCAGGGTGTGGTCCTTGGCCAGGGAGCGCAGGGTTTCCTTGTCTTCCTTGTTGATTTCCGCGCCCGAGAAGATGACGCCGAGAAGCCAGGTGAAAAAGGCCCCAAGGGAGGGGGGAAGATAGCACGCAAAGTGGTCGTGGGTGTGCTGGAGAAACCGGTCCAGCTTTTGCCGGATTCGGCCGTAATCGGCCCGTGATTTGCCCATGGAACCAAACTCCTTGTCCAATGCGCGGGATTGCGGGAGTGGGGGACTGCCTGTCGGCGCGCAAGCGGCCGCCCAGGATCAGCTTCCGGTCCGGGCGGAAAAAGCGATTCGTCGCAGGCTGATCATGCAGAATAAGCGCTTGGTTAGACAACCGCTAACCCGG
>JAFDHW010000136.1 GCA_019308705.1 Deltaproteobacteria bacterium | reverse complement strand
GACATGCTCGAGGAACTCAAGCAAAAAGGCCTGGTCTACTAGTCGGAGGGCGCGTGGTGGTTTTCCACCTCCCGTTTCGGCGACGCCAAGGACCGGGTGGTGGTGCGCAGCACCGGGGAGACCACCTATTTCGCCTCGGACATCGCCTACCACCACGACAAGTTCGCCCGGGGGTTCGACCGGGTGGTGGACGTGTGGGGCGCGGACCACCACGGGTACGTGCCCCGGGTGGCCGCGGCCCTGGCCGCTTTGGGCCACGACCCGGCGGCGTTTTCCGTGGTGCTCTTGAAGCTGGTGAACCTGTTGCGCGGCGGCAAGCCGGTGTCCATGGGAAAGCGGGCCGGCGAGTTCGTCACCCTGCGCCAGGTCATCGACGAGGTGGGCGCGGACGCGGCCCGGTTCGCCTTCCTCTCCCGGTCCCACGAAAGCCCCTTGGATTTCGACCTGGACGTGGTGCGGCAAAAGTCCAACGAAAACCCGGTGTATTACGTGCAGTACGTCCACGCGCGGATCTGCAGCATTCTGAAGAAGGCGAAGGGACGCGGGGCGGCCGCCGCGGTGGTGGAGGGGTTCGCCCTTTCGGAGCCCGAGGAGATGCGGCTTTTGCGCCAGCTGGCCAAGTTCCCCGACGTGGTGGCCGCCGCGGCATCCTCCCTGGAGCCCCACCGGGTGCCCATCTTCCTCATGGAGACCGCGGGCCTGTTCCACGCCTACTACAACAAGCACCGCGTGCTGGACCAGGAGCCGGAGGTCACCGCGGCCCGGCTGGCCCTTGTGTCCGCGGTCCGGCAGGTGATACAAAACGGTCTGTCCATGGTGGGCGTATCCGCCCCCGAGTCCATGTGACCCTTCGTTGAAAGGCTGCCATCATGTACGAGGACGACGATTACCCGGTCAAGAGACAGGTGCGCCTGACCATCCCCGCCCTGGCGGTTCTTCTGGTGCTGGTGCTTGCCGGTATGGGCGGCATGTTTGCCCTGGGCCTGTGGGTGGGCCGGGACACGAACACCGTCGAGGTCCAGGCCGAGGACGTGGGCAAGCTTTTGGACGAGCTGGTGGCCGAGGCGGCCAAGGAGAGAATTGCCGAAACCGAAGACCGTATGGAGCGCACGGCCGGCCGCTCCGAGGTCTACCTGTCCCTGGAGGAGCGGGAATCCGGCTCGGTGCGCGGCCCCGCGCCCACGCGTGTGACCCCGTCGCCCGAGGCGGCTCCCGCAAGCCCGGCCCCCGAGGTGGAACCGGCGCCCAAAAGTCCCGGACCCGCGGCCGCGCCGGCAAGCCCCGCGCCCGCACCCGGGCCTGCGCCGGTAAGCCCGGCCCTGGACGCGGAGCCAACGCCCGAAACCCCCGTGCCCGAGGCGGAACCGGCCCCCAAGGATAAGCCTGAAAAGGCCGCCTCCCAGAAGGAGGAACCCGGCTACGAAACCGTGGCATGGGGTGCGTGGTCCATCCAGGTGGCGGCCTTCGAGAAGCCCGAAGACTCCAAGAAGGCCATGGAGCGGTACCAGAAGCGGGGATTCCCCACCTACGAGGTGAAGGTGGAGCGGGAAGGCCGGCCCACCATCTACCGGGTGCGGGTGGGCCCTTTCGGCACCAAGGAATACGCCCAGAAGGTGCGCAAAGACCTTTTGCCCTATTCCCCGGGCGCGTTTGTGGTGAAGAGGTAGCCGGATGAAGATTTCCCCCGACGAGCTTTTGCACGTGGCCCGGCTGGCCCGGCTTTCTTTGGACGAGGCCGACCTTGCCGTCTTCACCCGCCAGGTGGGCGACATCCTGGCCTACGTGGACACTTTGAACGAGGCGGACACCTCCGGCGTGCCTCTCCAAAGCCACGCGGCCAAGCTGACCAACGCCTTCCGCGAGGACGAGGTGACCAACCCCGAGGGAGCCGCCGGGCTTCTGGACAACGTCCCCGAGCGGGAGGACGGAGACATCCTGGTCCCCAAGATCATCGGCTAGGGCTGTCCAGAAGCGCGATCTGCGGCGTTGCGGCGTCCTTTTCCGTCCTCGGCGTACTGCCAGTACGCCTGCGGGTGAAAAGGACGCCGCGCCTTGCATCTCATCGCTTCTGAACAGCCCTCAAGAATTTTGCTGAATACAGGATTCCATGGAGCCATACCAACTGACCATCGCGGGTGCGCGCAAGCTTTTGGACAAGCGGGAGCTTTCCGCGGAAGAGCTTTGCCGCTCCGTGCTTTCCCGCATCACCGAGGTGGAGCCCAAGGTGGGGGCCTACATCACCGTGGACCAAGAGGGCGCGCTGGCCGCGGCCCGGCGGGCGGACGCCGCCATGGCAAAAGGTTTTTCCGCGCCCCTGTGCGGCATTCCCCTGGCGGTGAAGGACGTCTTGTGCACCAAGGGGTTGAGGACCACCTGCGGGTCGAGGATGCTGGAGCACTTCGTGCCGCCGTACGACGCCACGGCAGTGAGGAAACTTTTGGACCAGCGCGCCGTGGTGGTGGGCAAGGCCAACATGGACGAGTTCGCCATGGGCTCCTCCACGGAGAACTCCGCCTTCCACCCCACCAAGAATCCCTGGGACCTGTCCCGCATCCCCGGCGGCTCGTCAGGCGGGTCCGCCGCCGCAGTGGCCGCACAGCTCTGTCTGGGCAGTCTGGGGTCGGACACGGGCGGGTCCATCCGCCAGCCCGCCAGCCACTGCGGGGTGGTGGGGCTCAAGCCCACCTACGGCCGGGTGTCCCGTTACGGGCTGGTGGCCTTCGCCTCCTCCCTGGACCAGGTGGGGCCGTTCGCCAAGGACGTGGCCGACTGCGCCGTGCTGCTTTCCGCCATCTGCGGGCACGACCCGGCGGACTCCACCTCCGCGCCCAACGAAGTGCCGGACTTTTCCGCCGCGCTTCAAAAGGACCTTTGCGGCATGAAGGTGGGCGTGCCCGCGGAATACGCCAAGGCGGAAGGCGTGGACCCGGATGTTTCGGCCGCGGTGTCCGCCGCCTTAGACATGCTGGAGAAACAGGGTGCGGAACTGGTGGAAGTAACCCTGCCCCATACCAAGTACGCGGTGGCCGCCTACTACGTCATCGCCCCGGCCGAGGCATCCTCCAACCTGGCGCGCTACGACGGGGTCAAGTACGGGTTCCGCCGCCCCGACGCGGCGAACCTCGCGGACATGTACACCAAAACGCGCTCCACCGGCTTCGGCAAGGAGGTCCAGCGCCGCATCCTCATCGGCACTTACGCGTTGTCCGCCGGCTACTACGACGCCTACTACGGCAAGGCCTCCCAGGTGCGCACCCTCATTTCCCGGGACTTTGACGCCGCCTTTTCCCAATGCGACATGCTGGCCGGGCCCGTGGCCCCCACCCCGTCCTTTGCCCTGGGCGAAAAGGTGGAAGACCCTTTGACCATGTATCTGTCCGACGTGTTCACCCTGGCCGCCAGCCTGGCGGGCATCCCGGGCATGAGCGTGCCCTGCGGATTCAGCGCGGACGGCCTGCCCATCGGCCTGCAGCTTCTGGCCCCGGCCTTTGGCGAGGAGACGCTTTTCACGGCGGCCCGCCACCTGGAGGACGCGGCCGGGATCAAGGACCGCCGGCCGGACCTGTAAGGAAGAGCCATGAGCATTCAGCCCCACGGAGAGGACCTGCGCAAGGCCGTGAAATGGATGGCCGAGCGCCACGTCGAAAAACCGGATGAAGAGGCCTCCAAGCTGGTGGAGGAGGCCGCGCTGCAATTCAACCTCTCCCCTGCGGACACGGAGTTCCTCTACCGCTGCGTGGAGCGCGGAGAGTTGGAAAAGGCCATTTCCTGTGGGAAGGATTCGGATACTTCCTGAGGCCCTGACCAACCGCATCGCCGCGGGCGAGGTGGTGGAGCGGCCCGCCTCCGTGGTCAAGGAGCTTTTGGAAAACGCCCTGGACGCGAAGGCCTCCCGCGTGTCCGTGGAGGTGGAAGGCGGCGGCCGGTCGCTTATCCGCGTCATCGACGACGGCTGCGGCATGGAACCGGACGACGCGCTTCTCGCCCTGGACCGCTACGCCACCTCCAAGATCGCCGACGATGACGACCTGTTCTCCATCTCCACCCTGGGCTTTCGGGGAGAGGCGCTGCCCTCCATCGCCTCGGTCTGCCGCCTGACGCTGGTCACCCGCACCCCGGACGCCGACGCCGCCACCAGGGTCACCGTCCACGGCGGCACGATAAAGGACGTGTCCACCGAGGGCGCGCCGCCGGGCACCATGGTGGAGGCCTGTGACCTGTTCTACAACACCCCGGCCCGCCGGAAGTTCTTGAAGACCATTCCCACGGAAATGGCCCACATGGCGGACATCCTGTGCGCCTTGGCCATGGGCTGGCCCCGGGTGGGCTTTTCCCTTTCCCACAACGGAAGGACCCAGCTCGAATGGCTGCCCTGCGCCACCCCGGCCCAGCGGGTGGCCGAGGTCCTGGGAAAAGACGCGGGCGGCGCCCTCATCCCCGTGGAACACGAGGAGGAGGTGGTGTCCCTCACCGGCTTTTTGGCCCCGCCGCACATAAACCGCACCACGGGCCGCAACCTGTTCGTGTTTGTGAACAACCGCCTGGTGCGCGACCGGGTGGTGCACCACGCCGTGATGACGGGCTACGAAGGCCGCCTCATGAAAGGGCGAAAGCCCGTGGCCGCCCTGTTCGTGACCGTGCCGCCGGATGCCGTGGACGTGAACGTGCACCCGGCCAAGGCCGAGGTGCGGTTCACACGGGCGGCCCGGGTCCACGACGCCGTGGCCGCAGCCGTGCGCCGCGCCGTTTCCGGCGCCGCCCCGGTCCAGACCCCGGGGTGGGAACCCCCCGCCCGGCCCAAAGCCCCGCCGCCCGCCGGGGAGCAAGGGGAACCCCCGGCGTCCGCGGCGCGGGCAAACGCACCGTCCGCCCACGCATCCTTATCCCGGACCCGGCAGGCCCACGGGGTGGAGGAGGCCCTGGTGCACGCCCTCTCCCCGGCCGCCGAGCCATCCGCCGGGCCGGCCGGCCGGGCCGCCCTGTTTTCCGAACAGGCAGACCAGGGCGACCCGTCCCTGTCCGTGGTGGGCCAGGTGGCCCATTCCTACATCGTGTGCGAAACCAACGGCGGCCTGGTCCTGGTGGACCAGCACGCGGCCCACGAACGCGTGCTCTACGAGGCCTTTTCCCGGGGCGGAAAACCCCAGTCCCAAACGCTGCTCATCCCGGAAACCGTGGAACTCTCCCACGCCGAGGCCAACGCCCTGGAGTCCCTTCTCCCGGGCCTCGCCGACGCGGGCCTTTCCATGGACCGGTTTTCGGGCCGCACCTTCGCCATCAAGGCCGTGCCCGCGGTCCTCTCCCACGCCGACGCCGCATCCCTGGCCCGCGAACTGGCCGAAGCCGCCGCCGAAACCGGCGTCTCCACGCCCCAGGCGCTTTCCCGCGCCCTGTCCGCCGCCTGGGCCCGAATGGCCTGCAAGGCCGCCGTCAAAGCCGGCCAACCCCTGAACCCCCCCGCCATGCAAAAACTCCTCGCCGACCTCCTCGCCTGCAACCATCCCGCCCAATGCCCCCACGGCCGTCCCGTCTGGCTGTATTGGGACAAGGGATGGATCGAGAGGGCTTTTTCCAGGAAATAGCCCGGATTATTCACGCGTTCGATCAACGTCAACATTCCTTCAAAAAAGCGGAGCGTATTTCCCGATCATCCACCAATTAACCATTAATCCGGGCTAACATATTGGATATATATTCTGTTCAACGAAATTTTTCGTGAATAATCCGGGCTAATTCGCTTTTTCCGCCCTTATGGATTCTTTCGCTTTTTCCACCAGGTCCGAGGACAGCCCGCCGTAGTGCCACTTCACCTCGTTTTCCATGAAGCCGACGCCCTTGCCTTTCACGGTGTCGGCGAGGATCACGGAGGGGCCGGTGGTGTGCTTGCGGGCGGCTTCCACGGCGGCATGGAGTTCGGCGAAGTCGTGGCCGTTTGCGGACAGCACGTTGAAGCCGTAGGCCTTCCATTTGTCGGCCAAAGGCTCTAAGGCCATGACTTCTTCGGTGGGGCCGTCGATCATGAGGCGGTTTCTGTCCACGAAGGTGACGATGTTGGACAGTTTGTAATGGGCGGCGGCCATGGCGGCTTCCCATATCGAGCCTTCGTTGAGCTCGCCGTCGCCCAGGATGCACCAGGTGGTCCAGGTTTTCTTCCGGAGCCTCGCGCCCAGTGCCAGGCCCACGGCCATGGGCAGGCCATGGCCCAGCGAACCCGTGGAGACGTCCACGCCCTTGACCTTCAGGCTGTCTAAGTGCATGCCGAAGGGGGACATGAACTTGTTGAAGTCCTTCAGAAGGCCGAAGTCGAAGTAGCCTTTCCTGGCCAGCACGGGCGCATAGCCCACGCCGGCGTGGCCCTTGGACAGGATAACGCGGTCCCGGTCCGGGTTTTGGGGATTTTCCGGGTCCACGCGGGCCACCTCCCAGTACAGAAGCACCAGGATGTCCGTTACCGACAGGGCGCCGCCGATGTGCGCGCCGCCGGCCCAGGCGGTGATGTCCACAATGTCCTCCCGGATGCCCCGGGCGATGTCGCAAAGCTCGTCGATGCGTTTCTGGGAAAGGGCCACGTTCGTACTCCTTACCCCGGATTATTCACGGGTTCGATTCGCGCGAGAGCAAGGAAGGAGGAGGGAAGCTGTACTTTTGTACCGCGACCGCCTCCTGACGCAGCTATCGCGTGAATCGGGCT
>JAFDHW010000135.1 GCA_019308705.1 Deltaproteobacteria bacterium | reverse complement strand
AGCCCGGTACAGGCGCGAAAACTCCTCTTCCAGGCCGTGGGAGGTTTCCTCGTACAAGATCTCCAGCCGCTCCGGCGGGCCGGGGTGGGCGGGCTTGTATCCCAGCACGGCAAGGGGCCGGCCTTTGTACAGCCAGGCCCGCAAATGCGGCCCGGGCCGCACATGGGCCAGCCACACGGGCGGCGCGCCGGGGGCGAACAGGTGCTTGATCTGCGGTTCGGAAACCCGCTGCCAGGGCGCCCGGCCCGTTGCGGGCCGCCACGCACACCCGTGCTTTGCCCCGCCCAGGAACGCCCGGGCGTGCTCCTCCCGGTTGGTCACCAGCATGGGCGGCACAAAAAGCCCGGCCCCGCGCACCCGCTCCAGGAGAAGGGGCAGGCAAAAGGCGCTCTCCAGGGTCTCGGGCGTGTTCACCACTTCCACGCCCCGGCGGGAAAGCTCCGTGAACAGGGACAGGAAGAAGCCCTGCCGCTGCACGGCCAGGGGCCAATCCGCCTGCCACAGGGTGAAGTCCCGGCAAAGGGCCGGGGCCGGGGCCACGGGCACGCCGCCGGAAAACCCCCGCACCCAGACAACGTCTAAGGAGGCCAGGTCTTCACCGCCCATGCGGACGGCCCGGCCGTCCCATGCCACAGGGGGAATGGCTTCCGTGTCCAGGAACAAGCAGGCCGCGCCCAGGTCCCCCAGGGCGGCCCGAACGGCCCGGGCCTCCGGGTCTCCGGCCGGGGCGAAAACGCCCACCCTGTTCAGCCCGCCGTTCAATTGACCCGGTCCATGAGATGGGCCAGCCGGCGGCAGATGGTGTGCAGCAGGCGCACGGCCACGTCCGGGCTTTCCTGCACCAGCTCCAAAAGGTCCTGGCGGGTGATGACGCACAGACGGGTGTCGGTGAGGGCCCGGGCGGACAGGGTGCGGGGCATCTCGCCGAAGAGCGCCATTTCGCCGAAGGCCTGGCCCGGGCCAAAGGTGTCGATGACCTCCTTTTCCATTTCCCCGTCCACCTCCTTTTCCAGGAAGAACTCCACCTGGCCCTCCAGGATGATGAACATCTCGTGGCCCTCGTCCCCCCGGGAAAACAACAAGGTCTGGGCGGAAACGCCCGTGGGCTTGGCCAGGTGCTCCAGCAGGGCGATCTGAGAGGCGTCCAACCCGGCGAAGGTGGGGGAAAGGGCGATGGCGCGGCGCAATTGGGCGGACTGGTCCGAGATGGCCGCGGCTCCCTTTTCCTCCACGGGGACGGCCGTGGCCTCCGGCCCGGCGGACTCGGGACCATGGGCCTGGCCGCCCACGGCCAGGGTGCGGAACAGCCCCGGCTCGGAGCACAGTTTTTCGTAGGTTCCTTCCTGCACCACCCGGCCCCGGTCGAACACCATGATCCGGTCGCACTGGGAGATGGCGGCCATGCGGTGGGACACCATGACCACGGTGCTCTCCGGGGGGAGCTTGCGGATGGTGGAGAGCACCTTTGCCTGGGAGCGCTCGTCCAGGGGTCCGGTCACCTCGTCCAGGAGGTACACCGAGGGCTGTTTCACCAGGGCCCTGGCCAGGCACACCTTCATCATCTGGCCGCCGGAGAGGTTCCGGCCGCCGGGACCGGCCGGGCTTTCCAGGCCCGCCAGCACCAACTCTCCGGTGAGGCCGTATTCCGCCAGCACCGCCTCCACCACCTGGTCCACGTGCTCGGCGGCCCCCCGCACCCGGGAGTTGGGCCGGCCGTTCACCAGGGCGTCCCGCAGGGAAAGCCCCGCTTCCAGCCCGCCGGGGCCAAAGGGCGCGACGCCCAGGGACCGGACCTTGGGGTCGGCCACCACCGCCTCCCGCGCCAGGAGCACCCGCAGGATAAAATCCTCGTCCCCAAAGAAGAACGAGGCCGCGACGGCCGCGCTGGTTTCCAGGGCCACCTCCAAAAGCACCAACTTGTGTTCCTGCTTCAGGGAGGCCTTCACCTCCTCCCACTTGTCCGAATGCAGGGCGTCGGCCATGTGGGAGGGATCCAGGCCCATGCGGGAAAGCCGGGTGAGCAGGGCGAACAGCCGGGGCGACTGGAGCTGCACCAGCCGGCCTGCGTTCCGGTCGCGCATGAAGCGCCATCGGCCAAGGTCCAGTAGCCGTCCCGTGAGGTGAGACCCGGCCAACAGCTCGTGGATGCGCTCCACCATGGGAGAGGGGCCCAGGTTGGCCTGGCGGCCGTTGACGGGGCGGCCAAAGAGCAGGTTCTCCAGCAGCGTACCCTCTTCGAAGTACGCGGCCCGGTCAAAGAACACCACCTTGTCCGGGGTGCGGGAAAGGGCCTGGGTGATCTCCCGGGAAAGCGCCCGCACGTCCCGGGCCAGGGGCGAGGTTTCCAGGCGGTTTCGGGGG
Source organism: Deltaproteobacteria bacterium (assembly GCA_019308705.1). Taxonomy (GTDB): domain Bacteria; phylum Desulfobacterota; class Desulfobacteria; order Desulfobacterales; family Desulfatibacillaceae; genus JAHJUF01. The sequence continues at coordinate 4,370 of JAFDHW010000135.1, read as the reverse complement.
AAGGGATGATCCAGGGCCTTCTTGACCAGGTCTTGGACCAGGGCCACGTCCCCGGTCACCCGAAGAAGCAGCCGGTCCATGTCCTCCGGCTTTTCTATGCCCGGCAGCCGAGAGGCGTCCACGGCCCAGCCAGTGTCCTTGACCTGCCTTTGCCCCGGCCTGCGCAGGGAAAGCAGGATGTTGTCCCGGATGGACATGTCGAACAGCACGGGCTTCTGGGGCACCATGGCCACCTCCCGCGCCAAGGAAGGATGGTTCACTTCCTGGATGGGCACGCCCCCCACCTTGAGCGTGCCGGAGGTGGGCTCGATCTCCCGGACCACGAGGTTCAGGGCCGTGGACTTGCCCGAGCCCGACGGCCCGGCGAAGCCCACCCGCCCGCCGGACGGAATCATGACGGCCAGGTCGCTTAAGATGCGGTTTTTCAGGGCGGTGGTGACCTCCACGTCCTCGAAGGAGATGCCACCGGCCGCCTCGGCTTCCAGTGCCTCCGGGTCCGGGAAGAACACCAGGGGGGCCTTGGCGTACTCATCCACCCGGCGGATGGTTTCCCTGGTCATGCGCCAGCGCAGATAAAACCGCATGAGCGAGCCGATGTAGGCGTGCACGGTCATGGCCATGAACGCAAATCCCAGATAATCCTGCCACCTTATGGCGCTGATGGACAGCCCCACCGCCTCCACCCGGACGGCGCCGATGCACAGCCTGGCGCCGATGGCCAGAAGAATGCAGTTCACCAGGGCGTTGATCATGGGTCCCGCGCCCTTGAAGAACGCGGAAAGCCGCGACACGCGCACCCGGGACTCCTTGAAGCCCTCAAAGGCCTTTCCCACCCGGTCCATGGCGTAGTCGAAGGCGTCGTGGCCCCGGATCTCGGATACGCCCGCAACGGTCTCGTGGGCCGCGGAAACCAGCCGGTCCCCGGCCAGGGCCGCCTCCCGGTTCATGGACTGGATCTTCTTGTCGAACAGCACGAAGTAGGACTGGATGGGAGCGAGAAACAGGATGAGCCCGCCAAGAAGCCACGAGCCGTGCTGGGTGTGGGTTCCCAGGAAGGCCCCCACCACCGGGGTTTCGGCCGAAAGCCCGAAGAACAGCACGTAGGCGTAAGCGAAAAGCCCCAGCACGGACACGGGCACGTTCACCAGCAGGGAAAGCCAGAAGGATTGCACCGCCCGGGTGTCGGAGAGGACGCGGTTGGCGATGCGGGCCGGGTCGTGGCGGCGGAAGAAATCCGGGGACACCCGCAGCATCCGGGAAAACACGGACATGGTATAGCCCCGCACGGATTCCTCCAGGTACTCGCCCGTCACCATGGTGCGCACCATGTCCAGGAAGGCGATACCCGCGCGGCACAGAAGATACAGGAGGATGATGGGCCAGATGGCGGAAAACCCGGGCAGCCGCGGGCCCTGGAGCACGCCGGTCAAGTAGTTGAACACCTGGGCCGGCACCATGGACATGGGAATGGAAACCAGTCCGATGAACCACAAGACCACCAGGTAAGGCCGCGTCCGGGGCATGGAATATCCGTTTTCCAGCGGGTTGGCCGAAAAATATCTGGTTTTTGGCGGTGGAGGATATGGTTCCTGTGTACCAAAGGCTTCGCCGGGGGTCAATGCGCCGGGGCTTGGAAGCGCGTCCCTTTCCACCGGAAGGATTTGCCCCCCTTTCGGACCGGCCTCGCGCCCGGAACGCGCGGAGGCGGGCGGAAACCCCTGTGGGACAACAGGGGCCGCCACGGTGGTGGTGTTTTTCCTGCTGTACGGCCTGATTCCGTGTGGACGGTAGGTTCCGGCGGGCAAGCCGGGCGGGATTGCCGCCCGGCAAATGGGGCATGGACCCCATTGTTGTCAGGGGTTTTAGCACCAAAATTGGTATTGGCCGCCAGCCCCCGGCGCCCCGAGGGAGGAACCATGCAACACGTTTACCACTGGCGGGGAGCCAGGAATCTGGCGCTTTTCCTGGCGGTCCTGGTGTGCGCCGTTTCGGTGGCGCCCCGCGCCCGGGCCGGGCTCATCGGAAACGACGCCCTGGTTTTCCCGCAGGACCAGGACGCGCCAACGGTCCAGCGGATGCTGGAGAACAAGAAGATCCAGACGCGCCTGGAAGCACTGGGCTACAGCCACGAGGAGGTCGCCGAGCGTCTCAAGAGCCTTTCGGACGAAGAGGTCCACTACCTGGCTTCGCGCCTGGAGAGGGTCACCGCCGCAGGCGACGGGCTGGGGGTCATCGTCACCCTTCTGGTGATCATCCTCTTGGTTGTGGTCATCCTGGAGATAACCGATCATCGGATCATCATCACACAATAAGCACCTTGTCTTGGCGGCCGCGGCGGCGCTGTTGCCCCTTTGCGCCTGCGCGGGCGGGCGCCAGGCGGCTCCCCCGCCCCAGGCGGCGGAAAAGCCCTGCCTGGTGGCCGGGGTGCCCTTTTTTCCGCAAAAACCCGCCCAATGCGGCCCGGCCTGCCTGGCCGGAGTGCTCGGCCACTGGAACCGCCCCGTTTCCCCGGACGCGGTTTCCGCCCAGGTTTTTTCCCGGCGGGCCGGGGGCAGCTCCACCCTGGACATGGTGCTGTATGCCAAAAAGCAGGGACTCTACGCGGCCTTGATCCAGGGAACGCCCGAAGCGCTGGCCGCGTCCTGCTCCATGGGGGTGCCCCTCATCGTCATGTGCGACGTGGGGTTTTGGAACATCCACAAGTCCCACTTCATGGTGGTCGTGGGCTCCGGGCCGGGGGGGGTGGTGGTGAACGCGGGCCGGGAACCGAAAAAGCTCGTCTCCTGGGACAGGTTCCTGAAATCCTGGGACCGGGCCGGCAACTTCACCCTTTGGATTGCGCCCTTTCCTCCTCCGCCGAAGGGCGCGGAAGAAACCATTCCATGAAACGGACGCTTTTTTGCGCGGCCCTGGCCGCCCTGCTGGCATCCTGCTCCCTGCCCAAGGCCACGGTGGTGGAAGACCCCCTCACCCCCTGGGAACACATCCAACTGGGCGCAGCCTACGAAAAGCAGGGAAAATTCGACCTGGCCAGGAAGGAATACATGGAAGCGGCGGACAAGGATCCCGCGGGGCACATGTTTTTGGGCAACCTCTTGTTTTTCAAGGGGGACTACGAGGGAGCCGCGAAGCACTACCAGAAGGCGATGAAGATGCTGCCCGGCGATTACCGGCCCAAGAACAACCTCGCCTTTACCTGGGCCGCCATGGGCATCCGCCTGCGCGAGGCCCGCCGCCTGGCCGAAGAGGCCATGGACCAGGCCCCCCAAGACCGCAAGACCGAATGCCAGGACACCCTGGACCTGGTCATGGAAAAGCAGGCCCAGGTCCGGTGACCGCCGCGGCTCAGCCCCGGAAGATGCCCTTTCTTTCGGCAAGCCCTTGCTGGATCAGCCTGCGGATGGCGCCCTTGACCTGTTCCACGAGGGGCGCCACCCCTTCTTCCGTGACATCTTCGCTGGAAAAGCGCAGAGGCTCGCCGAACAGAAGCCGCACCCTGGCGGGCAGGGGAAACGGTATTGTCACCGGCACGTAGGGCACCTTGAGCAGACGCGCCAGCCAGTTCACGTGCCAGAAGGCGGGCATCGTCTCCTCGCACCCCACGATGCCCACGGGCACGATGGGCGTATTGGTTTCAATCGCGATGTGCAAAAACCCGTGGCCGAACCGCATGAGCCGGTAGCGGTCGGAAAACTTCTTGCCCGCGCCTCTGACCCCCTCGGGAAACACCACCACCGCATCCTCCCTTTGAAGCATGCGGATGCAATTGACCGGGTCGCCGATGACCGAGCCGGTTTCCATCAGCCACTTGCTCACAAAGGGCACGGTGGGGAAGAACCGCTCCACCATGGGCCGGGGAATGCGCGGACCGTAGGGGTTGGTGGCCATGGCCACGGAGACCAAAGCCCCGTCAAAGGGCAGCTGGCCGCTGTGGTTGGCCACCACCATGACGCGGCCGGACGCGGGAATGTTCTCGAGGCCCCTGGCGATGACGCGGAAGTAGTGGTCGTAGAGCAACTTGAAGACGGCCAGGCCGATCTTGGCCGCCTCGGGGTTCAAGCCCCAGGGGTCCCAGCCCTCGGGACCGGTGCGGACGGGCATACGGGATATGCTTTGTTCAAGCTTCGAGGGAACCAGCAGGCTTTTTGCAACGGATCTGAGCATGCACCCTCCCCTCGTTTTATTTTAACCCGAATTATTCATGAAAAATTTCACCGAATAAAATATTTATACGGATTTAAACAGGTTAAGTGCCCATGGAAGGGTCCTTGAAAAATGCACGCTGTTTCTTTGAGGAATGCTGCCATCGGCGAAATTTTTCACCCTTCCGGCGAGCCCGATTCACGCGATAGCTGCGTCAGGAGGGGGTC
>JAFDHW010000134.1 GCA_019308705.1 Deltaproteobacteria bacterium | reverse complement strand
CTGCCCGAGAAATACTTTGATGCATGTGGACTCGTGGCGCTGCTTGATCAGCACCGGCAACTTCAACATTCAACACGAACCGCCGTATACGGAACCGTACGTACGGTGGTGTGAGAGGGGGGCGGGGCAACCCGCCCCCCTACTCGATCGCCGTTCTCAGTCCCTAAGCTCCTTCCAGGCCAGCAGGCATATCTCATTGGTGATCTCCACCCACCGGTCCTTCAACCGGGTGTCGAAATACAATTCTCCGCGGTTTTTCACGTCCAGGGTGCAGCCCCACAGGGACCCGAAAACGTCCCCGGAATTTTTTATTTCCAGGTTCGCAAAGGGGGCATACACCAGTCCCCTTAAATCCGATCCGTTCTTGAAGATGATGTCGTCGTCCGAATCCGAATAGATGGTGAAGTCCGGGGGATCGCCGCTCAAGTTGATGACGGCCCCGTTGTCCGCCACCAGCTTGCCGGAGAGGTATATCTGGACCGGCCCGCCGCTGGTGTCGATGTCCAGGGTTGAGCCGTTGTGCAGGCGGATGTCCGTGAAATAATAGTTCCCGGCGGTAAGCGTCAGGCTTTCCCCTTGGCGCAGGTTGAGCTTGTTGCTGAGTCCCAGGGCCTTGTTGTTGTTGTGCGCTTTCACGGCCACGAACTCGTCGGCCAGCCAGCCGTCCCGGGCTCCCAGGGGGTCCGGGTTCACCCGGCCGACCTTGTCTCCCTTGATGCCGGACACCTCGGGTCCGGGCGTTCCGAACTCGGTGATATGGCCGTCCAGCCCGTCCAGATCCGTGCCCAGCTTGGTGGACCCGTCCACGAGGCTGGAGTTGTACAGGAACATCTCGCCGTTGGAGCAGATGTCTCCTTCCCTCGTGGAATCCTCGCCCGTCGGGTTGGTGACATCCCTGCTGTCATAGGAATACATCGAGCCGGAATTCTTGAAGTCCAGCACGTAGTCGGCGAATGCGCCGAAGTCGATGGCGAAATCCCTCCGGCGCTTGAAACGCGCCAGGATCGAACACCTGGCTCCCGCCGGTCCCCGGCCGTGGCTGACGAAGGTGAAATAGGGCCAAAGGTCCTTGTCGCCCGGAATGGGCCCGCAATCCTTGGGCTCCAGGGTGAAGCTGAACCCCTCGGGAAGGGACAAGGACGAGAAATAGGCGTTGAAACACGAAAGGTAGGATTTCTCGTCCGCTGTTTCGGGCAAAGTGAAGGTGCCCTCTGCAAGCCCGTTTTCCATGGCGCCCAGGGCGAAGTGCACGCCGGCGTTTGCGTTGTAAAGCGCCGCCTTGGCGTCCCTGTAGGCGCCGGAAATCTGCAGGTCCGTGGTTGACATCAGGTAGCCGGAAGTGCCAAGCAGCGTCAAAATGGCGATGAGCACCAAGGCCACCACCATAACAAAACCCCGCTGGTCCCGAGGACAAGGGGAGTACATGGCGGATTCCTCTCAAAAGCCATGGCGGTGGAGCCGGCACCCCTATGGTTTCTGCTGGAAAGATAATGCGTGGCGGCAGGGTTTCTATGGAATAATTTCAAGCGGTTACGCAAATAAGCCAGCAGGCTGTGCCGGTTTTGTGGCAATGGGGAAAGGTGGTGTGAAGGATTTCACTTTATCCAACAAAAAAAGCCCGGCCGGACGGCCGGGCTTTTATCAGGGAGCGCTCAAGTGATCAGCTGCGAAGCTCCTTCCAGTCGATCAAAAGCACCTCGTTGGTGTCCTTTTCGAATTTGCGCTTGAGCTGCATGTCAAAGAACATTTCGCCGGAGTTCTTGATGTCCATTTGCTGGGCCCATATTGCGCCGTACACGCTAGCGGAGTTCTTCAGTTCCACGCTGGCAAAGGGCGCGTACACCAGCCCCTTGAGCGAGGACCCATGCTTGAAGATTATCGAGTCCGTGGAGTTGGAGTACAAGGAGAAATCCGTGGGCTCACCATTGATGTTGATCATGGAGCCGTTTTTTGCTTCGAAGGGGCCGGACAGGTAGATGTTCACCGGACCGGCCGAGGCGTCGACTTCCAGGGAGGCCCCCTGGCGCAGGGTCACGCTGGTGAAATAGTAATCCGCCGGACCCGTCAGGACAGCCGTCTCCCCGTTGCTCACATTCAGCGATGTTCCATGGAAGGTCTTGGAACTGCCGGTGACATTGGATTTGATTATGACGATGCTGGAATTGTCGTTGTTGGTGACTGCATCGGAAAAATCCTTTTCCAGGTCTCCGCCGATGATGCCAAGGGGATCTCCGGGAACCTGCTCGCCCAGTTCCACGCCATCGGCGCCGGTAATGATGGCGCCACGGTTGGTGAGGTGTCCATCGTTGCCCGCGTTGTCCTGGCCCAGGGCCACGTCCCCGTCAACGATCGTTTGGTTGTAGAGCTGGATCGCGGTGTTGGACCCGATGTCGCCGTCACCCGTGGAGTCTCCGCCCGAGCCGGCAAGGCCCCCTGCGGGGTTGGGGTTCAGCGCCGAGTCGTAGGAGTAGATGGCGCCGGAGCTCTTGAAATCCAGCAAGAGGTTGCCGAAGGCCCCGTAGTCGATGTAGAAAGCCTGGCGCTCCTGCCACGTGGCCTCGATGGTGACCTGGGCGTCTCCCGGCCCGTATCCCGTGCTGTGGATCACGAACCGCGGGCCCAGATCAAAGTTGGTGTTCATGTTCGGGGGGAGATACATCTCCACCGGCTCCACCGTGAAGTTGAACCCATCAGGGGCGCCGGCGGCGTGCATGAGCGCGTTGAACCGGGAGATGAAGGTGTTGTCGTCATCGGTTTCCGGGAGCACGAAGGTCCCGGCCAGAAGGCCGTTTTCCACGGCGGCCAGGGCGTACTGGATCCCTGCTTGCGCGTTGTAGAAAGCGCTCTTGGTCTGCTTGTAGGCCCCCGCGATCTTCAGGTCCGTGGTGGCTATCATGTAGGCACCGCTGCCGATCATGGACAGGATGGTCAAAAGAACGAGGGCCACGACAAGGACCGCTCCTTCTTCATTGTGCATAGTCCGGCGCAGGATATTCATTTTCCATCTCCTCCCAATCTCGGCGCTTCCCGGGAAAAATCGCTCTATTTTGACAATTAGGTTTTTAACAACCAATTATGCAATTATGGTTCTGGCGAGAATCAGATCGCCGGCAGCCCCACGTTGGGCGGGGCGACTTTTGTTTCAAAGGTGAAGGTCCGATATCCGCCGTTCGCCTTGTACCGGGGATCCGGATTCGGGGTGCGGGTGACGACCTTCACCTCGGCGATCCGCACTTCGTCGTTGCTGGCGGCAACGTTGCCGTCCTTGTCCAGGAGCCGGACTTCAAAATTTTCTATGTTGTCGGCCAGGTAATCCCAACCCGCCTTTTGGATGGTATACCGAAGCATGACTTTGTTGTTGGGCGAAAAATAATAGCCGACCCTTTCGTCATCCGCGTCCAGCACGCCGTTTTCGTTCAGATCCGATTTGATGTACACGATACCGGTGTGGGAGGAGACGAGGGGATCGTCAAAGTCGCTCGCCCGTTGGGGGTGGTACCCGGCCATTATCAGGTCGTTGGCAATGCAGTCGATGATGGCGCGCCCCGTCTGGATCGCCACGTTCACCTCGTCCTGAACGTCGTAGACGCGCTGCTGGACCACGAAGGTCTGGGAAACCCCCGCCAGGACCAGAAGCCCCAGGGTCATGGCCACCAGAACCTCCACCAGGGAGAACCCTTTTTGATTGGCGCAAATACCGTTCATGCCGGGCCTCACACCTTTCCCGCCGGTTTCTTGATGATGTTTTCCATCTGGACGCTGCGCTCACCGTTTCGCCAGAATACCTGCACCGTGATGCGGTACATGTTGTCCGCGGCAGTGTCCGGACTGTCGTAGTCCACGATGGTCACCCGCTTGTGGCCGGGGTATTCGGAAAACGTCTCCACGAATTCTTGATCGGTGGTGGGGCACTTGCTCTTTGGCGTGTTGAGAATTTCCCCGGACTTTTTCTCCAGGGCCTCCTGGGCCAGGGCGACGGCTATGGAAAGGTCCTTGCTCTGGTTGTTGGCCTGTATGATGCCTGTGGTAAGGGCCGCCATGCCCAACAACCCCACAGTGAGCAGAAAGATGGCGAGGAGAACTTCCAGCAGGGTGAAGCCTGCCTGGCCCCCCGCTGGTTTCCGCGTGTTGGGATGTCCACTGCCCATGGTTGCTCTTCCGTGATTTACAGGACTCTCACCCGTCCCGCCAGGGTAATGTACACGTTTTTTTTGCCCGAAGAATTGTACAGGGGGAACCAGGTGGAGGATGACGCGTCCGGGTAGCCCAACGGGGTGAACTGGACCCGGTAATAGACGGAACTGGTCCTCACGTTCTCGAAAAACGGGTTGAGCACCTTGTATTCACCGGCGTCCCACGCATTGTCCTTGTCCTTGTCCACCCAGTACCACATTTTTTGATCATACAGCACCACACGGGAGGTGCACCGGTACTTTATGGCATCCATGCGCGCCTGCATGATGCGGCCCACCACGTAGCGGGTGCCGCCGTTCAACTGGTACATGGGGCGCAGCTTGAGGAATCCCGGAACCCCGATGCCCAATACGATGGAAAAAAGGAGCATCGTGATGACGAGTTCCAGCACGGTGAACCCGGATTGTCCCTTCCAACGTTTCATGGCCCGTTTCCCGTCCTCCTTTTGGAGGGTCTTTCCCTGCTGGAATATTTGTACCAGAAAGGAAAAATCAAATCAAGGGCGAAACGTGTTGTTCCTGTGATGCGCCGCTAGGGCGAAGGAGGGGGAAACGCCGCTGAGGCGGCGTGTTCGCGGGCTTGCCGGACGGCAGTGCCCGGAAGTGGTGTGAAGGGTTTCATAGGATGGGTGTGAAGTCCCTTCTATTGCTATTGCCGAGTTTCCAGCAAAAAAGCCTATAACCCCATTTCCATGCGCAGGGTTCTGGCCCGGTCGGCCAAGGCGCTTTGGGGGAGCATGCGGATGACGGTGTTCAAGGCTTTCAGGGCTTCGCCCCGCCTGCCGGCCGCGCCGTAGGCCTCGGCCAGGTCCAGGTAGGCCTCGGCGAACTGGGGGGCCAGTTCCACGGCCTTTTCCAGGGCCCGGATGGCTTGCTGGTACTGCCTCATGGCCATGTAGGCGCGGCCCATGCCCCGGTAGGACTGCGAGAACTCTGGCGCGAACTCCAGGGCCCTTTTGTAGTACTCGATGGCCTTGGCGTAGTTTCCCTTCTGGTAATGCACGTACCCCAGGTTGTGCAGGGGAAGGTGGGGGGAGGCGTACATGAGGTCGTGGTTCAGGCGCGTGAACACCTCCTCGGCCTTGTCCCATTGGCGCATGGCCAGGTAGGCCGCCCCCAGGTTGTTCAGCACCGCGTTGTATTCCGGGTTCAGCTCCAGGGCCCGCTCGAAGTGCTCTACGGCCTGCTGGGGATCTTCCAGGGCCAGGTACACCAGGCCCAGGTCGTTCTGGACGATGCTGTCCTCGGGATTCAGGGTTTCGGCTTTTTTGAGCTGGCGGAGGGCCAGGCGGTACTTTCCCTCCCCCATATAGGCTTCGGCAAGGTCGCGGGTGGCTTCGGCCTCCTTGCGCAGGGCGGCTTTGTTCTGGGCGCAGGCGCACAGGGCCGGAAGAAGGGACAGGACGGTCAGGGCAGCCATGAAACGTTTGGCGCGCATGGGTTTGTCTCCTTGGATGGGGCTTGTTCGTAATTCCAAAAATCCAACATGTTGCCCGGAGACAAGGTGGTTTTTGGGACGGCGGCCCCCTCCGGGCGCCAAGGGGGAAAACCGCCTTTCCGGCTAACCCGGATTATTCACGGGTTCGATTCGCGCGAGAGCAAGGAAGGAGGAGGGAAGCTGTACTTTTGTACCGCGACCCCCTCCTGACGCAGCTATCGCGTGAATCGGGCTCGCCATGTCAGCATTCCTCACATAAACAGCGTGCATTTTTCAAGGACCCTTCCATTGGCACTTAACCTGTTTAAATCCGTATAAATATTTTATTCGGTGAAATTTTTCATGAATGATTCGGGCTAAGGGCACCCCTGGGCGGACACGGCCAGCATGCGGATGCCCTTGTCCGCCAGGAAGCAGGCCACCTCCTTGGGGATGGTCCCCTGGGCCACCAGGGCCGGCGGCCGGCCCTTGCGGATGATCAAAAGCCCCGGCACCCGCATCGTGGACACGCTGTTCCATTCCCGGGAAGCCGTGAAAAACACGGGATTTGGCTGGACCTGGCTGGAAAGGCCCTCAGCCACGGTCCGCACCACTTCCATGGCCGGTCCCGGCTGGACCTGGATGAGGTTTAAGCCGATGCGTTTAAGCACCTGGGCCCCCTTTCCGCCGATGGCCCCGAAATCCACCAGGTAGTCCGTGCCGTCCGGGGTGCGGGCCACGTTGGACCGCGTCCGCACTTTGAACCCGGCCAGGGGAAAACTCACGGGCACGTTCTGGGCGTAGGGGATCTCCAGGGTTTCCATGAGCTTGGCGGTCAACTCGGCGCAGTCCCCATGGTCAAAGGACGGGCATTCGGGCACCAGCAGGCCCTTGTCCATCGGTGGGGGTTCCCCGGAGGGCAGAAGGTCCAGGATGCGGATGCCCTGGTTGGCGAAAAACCGGACCATGGCCGGATGGGTGGCCTGGCTCTCGTCGCTGATCCAGGAGATGGCCAAGCGGGGACCCTGGGGGATGTCCAGGATGTAGTCCGCCCGCACGGTGGAGGCGGTCCGCCCCGGCGGGAGCGACACGCTGGAGGTTTTGGTGGAGAACCCGGCCGCGTCCAGCAAGGCCTCCAAGACTGCGCGCGGCGTGGTTTCGGGAACCACCACCGGCTTCACCGTACCCCAATACCGGCTTATGACGGCCAGGTTTTCCGGGGTGAGCGTGTCCGCCTGGCTGGACAGCACGATCTTGTTGCCTCGGGGCGACCGGACCACCGGGTGGTGGGCCAGGGAAAGCTTGAAGTCCGGTCCGGTTTCCCGGGGGAAGAAGTATTCGCCCGTGACCATGGCGGAAAACCCCAGTTCCGACAGGATGGGAAGCAGGGCGTCGATCGAGGCTCCCGCGGTGTCCGGGACCACCGCCGGCTCGGGCTCCTCTTCGGGCAGGGGCGGCAGGGTCGCGGCGGGCGGTTTTTCCGCAGCGGCCAGCTTCTCTTCGCCGGTTTCTTCCTCCGCCTGCGTTTCGGCTTCTTCCTCCTCCTGGGACGCAAGCCCGGACACACCCACCACCGGGCCGGTGGTTTCGGTCAGTTCCGCAGGCTCGGCAGCGGCCTGGGCGCCACCGGGCAGCCCGGTTTCCCCGGGTTCGTCCGTGGCCTGGGCTTTTTCTTCCCCGGCCTCTTCCCCGGCTTGATCCCGGCTTTGCTCTTCGCCTTCTTCCCCGGCGGCCTCGGCATCGGCGGGCTCTTCCTCCTCGGCTTGGGCCAGGAGACCGGCCGGCGGGGCGGGGGGTTTTTCCGGGAGCAAAAAGTCGGGGATGGGCAGCCATGGCCGTTCAGGCTCCTCTTCCGGGGCCGGGCCCATGCCAGCTTCTTCTTGCAGGTCCCCGGCTTGGGAAAGCCTCTTCTCGGCCTCCCTCTGGCGGGCCAGAAGCTCCGTGGCGGAGGGGACCTCCACTTCCTGGGTCAGCGATTCCTCGGAAAGGCGATCTTCCCAGGACTCCCTTTCTCCTTTCGGCTGTTCGTCCAGGGCCGGCCCCGCCAGCAGGGGAAGGGCGGAAGGCTCTTGGCCCACGGCCTCATCCTTCGCCGGTTTTTCCGGGGCCAGGGCGGGCTTTGCCTGCGGGGTTTCCGCGCTGGATTCGGGGGCGGCCATGAGTTCCTGCAAGGTGGCCACCCGGGGGAAGGGTTCCCCTTGCTCCGGCTTTTCCGTGGGCTCTTCCCCGGGCTTTGCCCTGCCGACGGGCGGGGTCCGTTCGGGCAGGACCACGGCAAGGGCCTCGTCCTCCCCTGGAGCGGGCCGGGCGGCCTCCGGGGCCTTCAAACCCTCTTCGGAGGGGCCCCGGGTCCGTTTTGCGGTTTCCCTTTCTGGGCCGGGGGCGGCTTGCGGCGAGGCCCCGCCCGGTAAGGCAGCGGTTTCAGCGGCCGTGGGCGCGGGGGACATGGCCATGGCCGGGCCGTGCATGGAAGGCGCGGGCGCTTGTTCCTTCTCCTGCCCCTCGCCGGGAACCGGTTCCATGACCACGGCCCGCATCTTCACGTCCCTGGGTTTTTTCGTGGCAGGGGACTTGACCGGAATCGCCCCCGGTGCGCGGGCCTGGGCCTGGTCGGGCCCGGCCTCCTCTTTTGCTCCTGGTTCCTCCTGTTCGACGAGCATCTCCGGCGTGGGGCCGCCGGGAATCTCGGGCAGGCGCAGCACCTCGCCGATGTAGATGCGGTCCAGGTTGGAGATGAGCGGGTTCAGTCGTCGGAAGTCCTTCAGGGCCTTCCAGTATTCATCCGAGTACATGCCCCCGAAGTAGCGGCCGATGATGGTGGTGACCGTGTCGCCGGGTTTCACCTTGTAGGGGATCCAGGGCTCGTCGGGTTCGGGCGGTTTGCGGGGACCGGTACCGCCCAGGCCCATGTCGGAAATGGCCACGATGGGAAGCGAGATCTTGCCCGATGCCTGCTCGGGCAGGGTGCCGGGGTCCAGCTTCTTCAGGGGGAGCAAAAGCCCCTGGCCGGGATAGATGACGTCCGCGTTCCGGATGTGGGGATTCAGCTTGCGGAAGAACCGCAGGTATTCGGGAAAGGCGCGCTCCACCAACTGGCCGCGCAGGCGGAAGATTTCCGCCAGGTTGTCGCCGGGCTGGACCTTGTAGATTTCGCACAAGACCTCGTAGCCCATGACATGGCGCACGTAATAGGTCTTGTAGGTGAGCGCGCGGGCCGGTCCCGGGGCGAGGACAAACAGGGCCGCGGCGGCCAGGGCGAGCAGGGCCGCGGGCCAAAGCGGGGCGCTTGTTCCCTTCCGCCTAACGGAGGGGGGCAAGGTCCAGGATGCGGGCGATTTCTTGGGAAGTCTTTTCAACGAACACCTCGAATTCCTCGCCGGAAAGGGGCGCACCGGCCGCGGGAACGGCCGCGCCGTCCCCCGGCCCCGCCTCCTGGGGCCGGTTTATCAGTTCCGGCTTGGGAATCACCCCGAATTCCGGGGGAAAGCGGTTTTCGAAGTACATTTCCTGAAAGCCCGAAAACTTCAGGGCATGGGCGGTAGCGTCCAGGATGGCCGTTTCTTCGGGCGTGACGATTCCCTGGCCGACGGCGGCCAGAAGCCCCGCCAGGCATTCCCCCCCCTGGGTGCAGGCGATGTGCCCCCTGCGGTTGGCCGTGAGCATGGAGTCCATGATGTCCTGCTCGGTCACTTGGACCACGAACACGTTCTTGTTTCCGGAAAGCTCGTTGTAGTCCCGCACCACCCGGATGACCCGGGGCATGGACACGGGATTTCCGATCATGGCCGCCTGGGCCGTGGAAGGCTGCACGGTGACGGGCGCAAACACCCGCTTTTGTTCGTCCGGTTCCAGGTAGTAGCGGTACACCGGGTCCGCGTGATGGCTCTGCACCCCCACGATCTTGGGCAGGTCCCGGATGATCCCCAGGCGGAAAAGCTTCAGAAACCCGCTCATCACCGCGGTGATGTTGCCCGCGTTTCCTATGGGCACGAACACGGCCAGGTTTTTGCAGTCCCAGTCCAGGTCCTGGGCGATCTCAAAGGAATAGGACTCCTGGCCCAGGATGCGCCAGGCGTTCTTGGAATTCAACAGGGCCACGTTGTAGTTTTCCGCCAGGGCCTCCACCACCTTCATGCAGTCGTCGAACACCCCGGGAATTTCGAACACCGCGGCGCCGGAGCCCAACGGCTGGGAAAGCTGCGCGGGGGTCACCTTGCCCTTGGGCAAAAGCACCGCGCTTTTGACCCGGGGGTAGAGGTAGCTTGCGTACAGCGCAGCCGAGGCCGAGGTGTCGCCCGTGGATGCGCACACGGCCAGGATCTCCTCGGCATATCCTTGGTCCAGAAGGTGCTTGATGTAAGACAGCGCCGAGGCCATGCCCCGGTCCTTGAAGGAGGCCGAAGGGTTCTGGCCGTCGTTCTTGTACAAAAACCGCACCCCGGCCTTTTTTTGCAAATCCGGCGCGGCCTCCACCATGGGAGTGTGGCCCTCGCCCAGCCAGACCATGGACTCGACCGGCACCACCGGCCCCAAAAGCTCCTGGTAGCGGTAGATGCCCTTGATGGCGGGCAGGTTCAGCATCTTCCGGTGGTCGAAGATCCGGTGCCACGCCTCGGGCGGGGTGTCCTTGAGCCGGTCGAACGAAAGGTCGATGAGAAGGAGCACGCCGCCGCAGTCCGGGCAGGTGTAGAGCAGGTTTTCGATGCCGTGGTGCTTGCCGCAGGAGAGGCACTCGTAGACCATCCGGCCGGCCGGCCGGGGCACGAGGCGGCCGCGGACATCGCCAGGAAAGTGGTCTATTTTCATGGAGTGATGGCTTCTTTGCCTTGCATGTAGGGCCTCAGGACCTCGGGCACGGCCACCGAGCCGTCCGCCTGCTGGAAGTTTTCCAGGATGGCGGCCAGGGTGCGGCCCACGGCCAGGCCGGAGCCGTTTAACGTGTGCACCAGCCGGGTGCCTTTCTTGCCCTTCTGCCGGGCGCGGATATTGCCCCTGCGGGCCTGGAAATCCTCGAAGTTGCTGCACGAGGAGATCTCCCGGTACTTCTGCTGCCCGGGCATCCACACCTCGATGTCATAGGTCTTTGCCGAGGAAAACCCAAGGTCTCCCGTGCACAGGGTGACCACGCGGTAGTGCAGGCCGAGCTCCTTGAGCACGGTTTCCGCGTTTTCCAGGAGCTTCTCCAGCTCGTCGTAGGAGGTTTCCGGGGCCACGAACTTCACCAACTCCACCTTGTTGAACTGGTGCTGGCGGATGAGTCCCCGGGTGTCCTTGCCGTAGGAGCCCGCCTCGGACCGGAAGCACGGCGTGTAGGCCGCGTAGTAGATGGGCAGGGCATCCTCGTCTATGATCTCGCCCGCGTGGATGTTGGTCACGGGCACTTCGGCCGTGGGCACCAGCCAGTAGTCCCACCCGGAGATCTTGAACAGGTCCTCCTCGAACTTGGGCAGTTGTCCCGTGGCGGTCATGGAGGCGCTGTTCACCATGAAGGGCGGCAGCACCTCCTTGTACCCGTGGCGGGTGGTGTGCAGCTCCAGCATGAACCAGATGAGCGCCCGTTCCAACCGCGCGCCGTCGCCCATATACAGCGGAAACCGCGCGCCGGTGATCTTGGCCGCCCGCTCGAAATCCAGAATGCCCAGGGCCTCGCCCACGTCCCAGTGGTTCTTGGGCTCGAAATCAAAGGAAGGCGGCTCGCCCACGGTGCGGCAGACCTGGTTGTCGTTTTCGTCGGCGCCTATGGGCACGGACGCGTGGGGCACGTTGGGGATCTCCATGAGCAGGGCCTTTAGCGCCTCGTCCTTTTCGGCGATCGTTTGCTCCAGGTCCTTGATCCTGTCCCCCACCTCGCGCATCTTGCGCTGGATGTCCGTGGTGTCCTTTTTTTCCTTTTTCAGCTTCCCGATCTGTTGGGAAACCGTGTTCCTCTCGTGCCGGAGCCCGTCTAAGGAGGTCTGGAGGGCGCGTTTTTCGGATTCCAGGGCCACGAACCCGGAAAGATCGCGCTCCTGCCCGCGGTTTTTGAGCGCTGTTTCCACCACCTGCTGGTTTTCGCGCACGAATCTTGGATCAAGCATATGAAACCTGGTTTCAGCGAGAGATCCTCTGGAAGAAAGGCCCCGCCGGCCGGCAGGCCCCGTGGGCGGGGCTTGCAGGAAATTCAGCGGGAGCGGGAACCAGGGTCCCTGAAAGACCTGACATTTACCATCCTGGCGGTTTTTCGTCAATGATTATTAGAAGTTGACTTTTCCGGAAGGTTTGCTGTATGTCAGGCAGTCACATTTTCATGCCATGCATACCCTGCGGGAAGGCCCTCATGGAGGACGCAAAGATCAGAAAACGGGAGCTTCGCGCAAGCATCCGCGAGCAGTGCGAGGCCATGCCCCCGGAGCTTTTCCGGAAAAAGAGCAGGCAGATCACGGAGCGTTTGCTGGAATTCGCCAACTTTGTGGAGGCCCAGACCGTCCTGTTATACCACAGCATGGAGTGCGAGCCCGACACCCTGCCCATCATCAAGGAATGCTACGAGCAGGCCAAGACCGTGGTCCTGCCCACCACCCACCCCAAGAAGCAGGAACTCGTCACCTTCAAGGTGGAGCACCCGGCCAAGGAGCTCATCAAGGGCGCGTCCGGCCGCATGGAGCCCGACCCGAGAAAGTGCAAGCCCATTCCCCTGCGCTTCCTGGACCTGGCCATCGTCCCCGGCCTGGTGTTCGACGAGCGCGGCGGCCGCATCGGCAGCGGCTTCGGCCGTTGGGACCGCCTCATCCCCCAGCTCCCCGGCACCACCCGCAAGGTTTCTTTGGCCATGGAATACCAGATCGTCCCCCAGGTCCCCATGGAGCCCCACGACCGGTACGTGGATATCCTGATCACCGAGGAACGCATCATATACAAGATCTAACCCGGATTATTCACGAGTTCGATTCGCGCGAGAGCAAGGAAGGAGGAGGGAAGCTGTACTTTTGTACCGCGACCGCCTCCTGACGCAGCTATCGCGTGAATCGGGCTCGC
>JAFDHW010000133.1 GCA_019308705.1 Deltaproteobacteria bacterium | reverse complement strand
GCCCCGATAACGCGGCCAGCGCGGAAATCGGGCGAGCCCGAAGGGTGAACAATTTTGCCCGAATGGCAGAATTCCTCAAATAATCAGACCGTCTTTGGCGCAAGACCCAAAAAAACAGCTCCAACGGATTGAAAATAAAGAAAAATTCGATCTCGGGCAAAATTGCTCATGAATGATCCGGGTTAAAAATCCGTAGAACTCCTTTGGCAGCTTCCCAAAGCGCCGTTCCCTTTTGGGTTCTGACCCCGGTCCACACGGCTTCCCGCATCCGAAAGGAGGAAACATGCACCGGATCGTCACCTGCCTCCTGGTTTTCGCCCTTGCCGCCTGCCCAACCCTGGGCTATGAATTTTCCGATGCGGTCGTCCATTCCGCGCCGGATGAAAAAGGTGTGGAAGCGGGGTTGAAGCTCATGGACTACCTCGGCGCGTCGTCCAAATGGGAGCCGGACGACAAGATGATGGAACTTTTCACGTTCCTCACCGATTCCTTCAAGGAGTTCAACTTCGACCGGGTTTACGAAAGCCGCCACCTGATGGACCGGCCCGACGGCACCCGGGGGCTCACCTTTGCCGGGATCTACAGCGACGACACGTTTTCCTTAAACGTGCTGGACCGGGGCGAGCCGACCCCGGAACTTTCCACCATCGGAAGCTTCATCGCGGACTTCAGCCTGGAAAAGAACAAGAACCCCGTGCGGGGAAAAACCTCCTTTCTGGCCTCCCTGGAGTTCAACGCGGCCACGGAGACCCTCTCCCATGAAAATATCGTCCGGCTGCTCACCGGCTTCTTGCGGGTCCTGGACCCGGCGAACCTGCAAGAACTGGCCAACGAAGCCGGCGAGGACCTGGACCGCTACGACGCCATCGACAATTTCCGCGAGGCTTTTCCGCGCTTCATGGGCTACCTGGACCGGTACTTCACCTTTGAGAGCATCTCCCAGATCCGGGCGAGAAAGAACATCCCCTACAACCATTTTTCCATGACCTGGGGGTACAAGGAGCGGGAACTGGGCAAGGAGTTCCCCCGCATCGCGGATTTCCTGGAGGACCTGGAGGGGATAACGCAGGTTTCCGGCAACGGGGTGAGCATGGACGGCGACCTTCTGTACACCTTCTCCCTGGCGCCCCGGCCGAAAGCCTTCACCTTCGAAGTCTTCACCAGGGAAGGCAAGGTGCTGCCCGTGGTCTCCTTCGGGTCGGCCGGCGCTCCGGTGTTCGAGCGGGCCTTCTCCATGGAGGATCTGACCGAGTACTCGTTTAGAAACAACATTTCCATCCAGAGCAATGTCAAGGGCCTGCACTTCGACACCCCCCACGTGAAGAGCACCACCCGCTACAGCGACTCGGAAACGGACATGCTCCTCTACGCGGGCCTGAACCAGACGGGCCGGACCTCGATTTCGGGCTTAGCCTTCCACATCATCCCCGTGTGGATCATCGACCTGTTCATCCCGGGAAACATGGAAGAGATCACCAACTCCTTTTCCACGGTCCTGGAGCGCGGCAACAGGGGCAAGGGCGCGTACATGGAAGTGGCCTGGGACACGTCCGAGCCGGGCAAGTACAAGTACCGCTGGCACGGCGAGGCCGAGTTTCTGGACAACTACTACGTGCGGTTCGGCATGCGGGTGATCTCCGACGCCATGCGTGCGGACGAGCGCACGGTGGAAGAGATGCGGCGGCTGGGAAGAACCGCCCTGGAAAAGCTCCGGCAGGACCTCCTCGCCATGAAGGAAAAAACCGCCTGACGCCTTTCCGGGCGCGCTTCCTGTACTATCTTTAGGCCCGGCACCCGCTGATCGCGGTTACCGGGCCGCGTTTTGAGGAAAACCGTTTGCAGAAACCCGCCCAAGACACCAGGCCCATTCTGGTGGCCTCCCACGACCACCGGATACGGGACCTCCTTTTGCGAAACCTGGAGGAATGGGGCTACCGGACCGTGGGGGCGGCCTCCCCCCAGGAAGCGAAGGCCGCCCTGAAGGAGCACCGGCCCTGGCTGGTTTTGGCGGACTGGGAAATGCCCGGCTGCCAAGGGCTGGAGCTTTGCGCCCACATCCGGGAGAATCGGGGGCCTTTCTACGTGTACCTCATCCTCCTGACCCCCCGGGACCACAAGGACAAGCTCATAGCCGCCATGGAGGCCGGGGCGGACGACTTTATCCTGGAGCCCTTCGGCGTGGAGGAGGTGCAGGCGCGAATCAAGAGCGCCCAGCGCATACTGGACCTGGAAAAGAGGCTCGCCCAGCGAAACGAAGAACTGGAGGAGACCAACCGCAGGCTGCGCTTCGCCCACGAGGTCATCACCAAGGACGTGGAGGCCGCGGCCCGCATCCAACAGAGTCTCCTGCCCAGTTGCACCGAGGCCCTGTACGGCTTCTGGTTCGAGAGCCTGTTCATCCCCTGCCAGGTGGTGGGAGGCGACATCTTCAACTACTTCGCCCTGGACGCGGAGACCATCGCCTTTTACCATCTGGACGTGTCGGGCCACGGCATCCCGGCGGCCATGATGTCCGTGGCCGTGAGCAAGACGTTGAGCAGCCTGCCCTTCCACGAGGCGTTAATCCGCAACGGCACCGTCGGCCAGGAAGGCGCGTCCCAAGTCCTTTCCCCCGTCTCGGTGGTGCGGGAGCTGGACCTCCTGTTCCAGTCCAACGAGGCCGTGGAGCAGTATTTCACCATGGTGTACGGCACCGTGGCCAAGGGCAACGGGGAGGTGCGGTTTGTCCAGGCGGGCCACCCCTATCCCATCTACCTGCCCGCGGCGTCGGACGCCAGGCTGGTGGGTTCGGGCGGGCTGCCTGTGGGCCTGGTGCCCCAGGCGGATTTCACGGAAACCACCCTGGCGCTTTCCCCGGGGGACCGCCTGTTCCTTTATTCGGACGGCATCGTGGACTGCACCAACCCCGACGGGGAGCGTTTTTCCATGCAAAGGCTCCAGTTCTTCCTCACGGACCAGCGGGACCTCGCCCTGCCGGACCTCATGCGCAAGCTGGGAAAGGAACTCTACCGGTTCCACGGGAACGAGAACTTCGAGGACGACATCAGCATGCTGGCGCTGGAACGGCGGTCCGAGGTCCGGGGCGAGAACAAGTGAGCGGCGAAAAGACGAAAGTTCCAGCCCGGATTATTCATGAGGAATTTTGCCCGAATGGCAGAATTCCTCAAATAATCAGACTGAGGAATTTTGCCCGAATGGCAGAATTCCTCAAATAATCAGACTGTCTTTGGCGCAAGACCCAAAAAAACAGCTCCAACGGATTGAAAATAAAGAAAAATTCGATCTCGGGCAAAATTGCTCATGAATAATCCGGGCCAGGGAAGTCCCATGGAGTTTAAGAACCTGTTGGTCACCGGCGGGTGCGGGTTCATCGGGTCCAACTTCATCCGCCACGTGCTGTGCGAAACGGACTACGCCGGGCGGGTGGTCAACGTAGACAAGCTCACCTACGCGGGCAACCCGGAAAATCTTTCGGGGATCGCGGAAAGGTTCGGGGACCGCTACGCGTTCGTGAAAGGCGACGTGGCGGACCCCGCGCTTCTGGACGAGGTGTTCGAGGCGTACTCCATCGACGCGGTGTGCCACCTGGCCGCGGAATCCCACGTGGACCGCTCCATCCTGGACCCGGAGGCCTTTTTGCGCACCAACGTCCACGGCACCTTCTGCCTGCTGGAACAGGCCAGGAAACGTAGCGGGCAGGTGGTGCGGTTCCACCACGTGTCCACGGACGAGGTTTACGGCAGCCTGGCCGAGGGCTTTGCCAGCGAAACCACGCCGTATGATCCCAAAAGCCCCTACGCCGCGTCCAAGGCGGCCAGCGACCACCTGGTGCGGGCCTACGCGAACACCTACGGCCTGCCGGCCACCCTGTCCAACTGCTCCACCAACTTCGGCCCCTACCAATTCCCGGAAAAACTCATCCCCCTCATGGTGGTGCGCGCCCTGGCCGGCGAGCCCCTGCCCGTGTACGGCCGGGGAAAGAACATCCGCGACTGGCTGTACGTGACCGACCACTGCCGCGCCCTGTGGGCGGTGCTCACCCGGGGCGAGCCCGGCGAGACCTACAACGTGGGCGGCGGCGCGGAGCTGGAGAACATCCACGTGGTGGAAGCCGTGTGCCGGCTGGTGGACGCTTTGGCCCCGCCGCTTTCCCGCCCCCGCACCGAACTCATCCAGTTCGTGCCGGACCGCCCGGGCCACGACTTCCGCTACGCCCTTTCCGCGGAAAAGATCCGCGAGAACCTCGGCTGGACGCCCACCGAATCCTTTGCCTCGGCCCTGGAAAAGACCGTTTCCTGGTACCTGCAAAACCCCGGGTGGGTGAAACGCGTGCAGACCGGACAATACCGGGAATGGATGGACAAGAACTACGCCAACCGCCGGTAAGGAAAGGCGAAAAAAATCCTTGCAATGTCAAAAACCGGCGGTCATATTTTTCCCGGACTTTCCCCCCGCTCGACGCGCCCCGTGCCTTGTGCGCGGACAAAGGCCCGGGCGGGGTTATTTTTGACGGTGCAGCTTTCGGCCTTCTTTTTCCCCGGGACCGCGCTTTCAGGGCAGCGCGGCATCCGGGGCCACTTCGGTGCAAGCGGCAGGAAACCATGTCTGCAACCAGCCCCCACGGGATAAAAATCGCCCCCGCGGACATCCCGGACGTCCTCATCGTCGAAACCCCGGTGTACACGGACCCCCGGGGCCTGTTCTCCGAGATGTTCCACGCGAAAAAATTCGCCGAGGCCGGGTTTGTCCACTCCTTTGTGCAGGACAACCGCTCGCTCAGCAGAAAGGGCGTCATCCGCGGCCTGCACTACCAGCGCCAGGTGCCCCAGGGCAAGCTGGTGGGCTGCGCGTATGGGGAGATCTTCGACGTGGCCGTGGACCTGCGAAGGTCCTCGCCGACCTTCGGCAAGTGGACCGGCACAACCCTGTCGGGGGAAAACGGCCGCCAGATGTTCATCCCCGAAGGGTTCGCCCACGGGTTCTGCGCCCTTTCGGAAACCGCCCTGGTGGTGTACAAGTGCACGGACTTTTTTGCGCCCGACGACGACCGGGGCATCTTCTACGCCGACCCGGACATCGGCGTGGACTGGCCGGTGGAGGACCCGGTGGTCTCGGAAAAGGACCGCGGCCTGCCGCTTTTATCCTCCGTGGACCCCGAAACCCTGTTCGACTAGGAGCAAAACCATGGACGCCGTCACCCAGGGCAAGCTGGACAGAAAGGCCGTGCTTTTGCGGTTTCTGCTCGCCGTCCTGTTCGTGTTGATCTTCGGGCTCATCCGGCTGGTGTTCCAGTTCACCGTGCTGTTCCAGCACGTGTACATGCTGATCGCGGCCGAACCCAACATGGCCGTGCACCGGTTTTCCGGGCGCCTGGCCGCCTACGCGGCCCAGGTGGTGCGCTACGCCACGGCCCACACGGGCACGCGGCCCTTTCCCTTCGCCGACTTCCCGTCCGAAAGCGAAACCGGCGAAAACCCCTAGCCCCTTTCCCGTCCAAAACCAGGAGTAACCCATGGGATTCTTGTCCCCGTCCGGGTCCGTCACCCGGTACAAGGTGAAAGGCGAACTGGCCGCCCCGGTGCTGGAGACGGCGGCCCGGGCGCTTGCCAAGCACGCCATCGAGGAGGAGCCCTCCGTACCGGAAAAGAAGGTGGTGGGCTGGACCTCCTTTGAAAACCCCTACCAGGCGGACTTTTCCGGGTCCTCGTTTGCCTTTGACCCGTACCTCTTGTTCGCCATGCGGGTGGACAAGAAGACCCTGCCCGCCAAGCTGGTGAAAAAGGAGGTGGCCCGGTTCACCGCCCGCAGGCTGGCCGCCGGGGACAGGGAGTTTCTTTCCCGGGAGCAGAAGAAGGAGGTCCGGGCCGAGGCCGAGGACTACCTTTTGGCCCGCATCCCGGCCGTGCCCCACGTGTTCGACGTGCTGTGGAACTACGAGGCGGGCGACCTTTGGCTGTTCTCCACCCAGAAGGCCGCGTGCGAGGACCTGCAGACCCTGTTCTACGCCACGTTCGGCCTGGTCGCGGTCCCCATGGTCCCCTTTACCAAGGCCGAGGCCTGCGGGCTTTCCCCCGCCGAGGTGGACGCCCTGTCCAAGGCGGCCCCGGCCTCCTTTGCGGAGTAGGTCATGCCCATGGACCCGTTGGTGGCGCTCAAGCGCTATGGATATCTGGGCCGGGAGTTCCTCACCTGGCTGTGGTACGTGACGGAGAACGACCCCGGCCAGGTGGAGGCCGCGGCCGGGGACTCGGTGGTCGTGGTGGTGGGCAACCGCATCGCGCTGGAAAGGGTGCGGGGCGAGTCCGTCGAGCGGGTGACCATCCGGGGCGAGGCGGCCCAGATGGAGGAGGGCCTGGTGGCGCTCAGGAAAGGCGCGCTGGTGGCCGAGGTCAACCTGTCCGTGGAAATCGGCGACCAGGCCTACTCCCTGAACCTGCGGGGAGAGGACCTGGCCGCAAGCTCCATCCGCACCCCGGCCACGGAAAGGGTGCGGGTGGTGGACGAGCTGGCCGGCGCGGTGTTTGAAAAAGCGGGGCTTTTGGAAAAGCTCTTTTCGGTCGTGGACAACCTGTTTCTGCACTTTGTGCGCCTGCGCATCTCCGATTCCTGGTCCCGCGAAGTTCTCGCGATGCGCAAATGGATCGCCTCCTACGGCGCGGTTCAGGAGGCTTCGCGGGGCAATTGAAGCACGCACGGGAACAAGGCTCTCCCGCCCGGCCGGCCAACAAGTGGCTGGTCTTCGCCCTGGTGGCGGTGGGCATCTTCATGTCCACCCTGGACGGCAGCATCGTCAACGTGGCCCTGCCCTCCATTTTGGCGGATTTCGGCGCGCCCCTTTCCACGGCCCAGTGGGTGGTGCTCATCTACCTGCTCACGGTAAGCTCGCTGTTGCTCTCCTTTGGCCGGCTGTCGGACATCCGGGGCAGAAAGCGGGTCTACGTCCGGGGCCTGTGCTGCTTCTCCCTGGGCTCGGCGGCCTGCGCCCTGTCGCCCTCGGCGGGGCTTCTCATCGCCGCCCGGGCGTTCCAGGGGGTGGGCGCGGCCATGCTCATGGCGTGCACGCCGGCGCTTCTGGCGGACAACTTTCCCGCGGCCCAGCGGGGCCGGGCCCTGGGCATGATGGGCACGGTGGTGGCCGGCGGCCTCACCCTGGGGCCCGCCCTGGGAGGCATCATCCTGAGCGCGCTCTCCTGGCACTACATCTTCTGGATCAACGTGCCCGTGGGCATGGGGGGCGCGCTTCTGGCGCATTTCAAGCTGCATTCCGGAGACACCAAACACGAAGCCTTCGACCTTCCCGGCGCGGGGCTCCTGGTGCTGTTTCTCGCCCCGCTCCTCACCGCCCTTTCCCGGGGGCGGGACTGGGGGTTTTCCTCGGTCCGGTTCGGCCTGGTCCTGGCCTTCGCCCTTTTGGCCGGGGCGCTCTTCCTGTGGCGCGAACACCGCGCGGAACACCCCATCCTGGACCTGTCCTTGTTCAAAAACCGGCTGTTTTCCGGGTCCGCGGCGTCGGCCGCGGCCATGTTCACCAGCCTGTTCTTCGTCTCCTTCCTCATGCCCTTTTACCTCATCACCTTCCTGGGCCTGCCGGAATCGCGGGCCGGGGCCATTCTGGTCATTCCCTTCTTCTTCCTGTTCGCCGGGGCCTACGTCACGGGGTGGATTTACGACCGCACCGGCTCCCGGGGGCTCACCACCCTGGGAATGATCGTGCTTTGCGCGGCCCTGTTGCTGTTGACCACCCTGGACCCGGCCGACGGCCTGTGGGGGGTGTACCTGCGGCTGGCGGCGGCCGGCGTGGGGGTGGCCCTGTTCGCGCCGCCCAACAACGCGGCCATCTTGAGCGCGGTGCCCGTTGAACGCCGGGGCGTCACCGCCGCCACCCTGGCCGCGGCAAGGAACATGGGCATGATGGCGGGGGTGGCCCTGGCCGCGGCGGTATTCACCTTCGTGTTCCAGGAGCAGACCGGGGGGGTGTTGCTGAAGGAATACGCGCCCGAGCATTCCGGCGCGTTTCTGGCCGCGTTTCACACGGCCATGGGGGTGGGGGCGGCGGTGGCGGCCGCGGGCGCGGCCGCCGCGTGGCTCCGGGGCCCGGACGGGCCCGCGGGAAGAAGGCAGCCCCCGGCATAGGGGAGGTCAGGAAAGCCGCTTGTGAAGAATCCGCAGGCCCTCCAGGGTGAGGTCCGGGTCCACGGACCCGATGGTTTCGCACACCTCGTCCATGAGGGAGGCCAGCCCGCCGGTGGCCACCACCCGGGGGGTTTCCGGGGCCATTTCCCGGGCGATGCGCCGGGTCATGCCGTCCACCAGGGCGGCGTAGCCGAAGATGATGCCCGCCTGCATGCTCTCGGCGGTGTGCTTGCCCACGGCCCGGGCCGGCGGTTCGAACAGCTCCACCCGGGGCAGCTTGGACGCCCGGGCGAACAGGGCCTCGGCGGAAATGCCGATGCCCGGGCTGATGGCCCCGCCCAGGTACTCGCCCTTTCCGCTGATGCAGTCGAAGGTGGTGGCGGTGCCGAAGTCGATGACCACCAGGGCGCATCGGTGCTTCTCGTAGGCGGCCACGGCGTTCACGATGCGGTCCGCGCCCACCTCCAGGGGGTTGGCGTAGAGGATGGGCATGCCCAGGTCCATGGACGCGTCCACCCACAGGGGCGCGTGGCCCAGGTACTTTTCGCAGAACTCCGCCAGGATGCGCCGCATGGGCGGCACCACGCAGGCCACGATGGTGTTCCGGATCTTGCCCATGGGCACGCCCGCCTCGGCGAACAGGCTCCTGGCCACCACGGAAAACTCGTCCGCCGTGCCGTGGAGCCCGGAGGAAAGCCGCCACCAGGCCTTCAACACGTCGCCGTCGTACACGCCCATGACCGTGTTGGTGTTGCCCGCATCCAGCACCAAAAGCATCCGATTTCCCCCTATTCCATTTCCGGAGGGTTTGTCACCGCCAGACCTCCAGGGTGAACACCTTGGGGCTGGCCGCGTCCAAGGCCGCCTCCAGGGGCAGCCGTATGACGGCCCTTTTGGCGTACACCCCGGGCGAAAGGTCCCGGGCGTCCATCCATACCCGCATGTTCTTGCCCGGCGCAAGGGTTTCCAACACGTCCACCGGGCCCTGCACCAAAAGGTCGATGGTCGTGGGCTGAACCCGCGCCCGTTTATCCCCGCCGGAGATGACTTCCACGGGCACGCCGGTGATGCGCTTTTCGCCCATGATCCGGGAAATGGACACGTTGGCCACCACCGGCCCCTTCATGGAAACCGTCACCGCGGACTCGGGCAGGTCCAGCGGCACGTCGGCCTTAAAATCCGCGGATTTGCCGGTGAGGTCCACCGGCCGGGTGGGGGCGAAGTCCAGGCCGGACAGCAACCCCTCCGGCCCCATGACGAACACCAGGTCCGGGTCCGGCGCCACGGCCGCCACGGTGTAGCCGTAAGCGGGCTCGCCGGTGGTGAGGACCCGGGTGGGCATCTCCTTCAAGATTTCGCGGTCCAGGGTGAACGTGATGGTGGAGGGCGAGGCGGAAACCACCCGCACGCCCCGGGGGAGGAGGTGAGGGTCCAGGCCGGTGGGAACGGTGACCACGCCCTTTTTGGCCCCGGAAAGGTCCGGGGAAAACACGGGGTTGCCCGCCGCCAGGCGCTTTACCTGGATATTGGGGCCGGCCACCTGCACGGAAATGCGGTTCGGTGGAGCCTCCACCAGGGTGAACCCCTCCGGCGGGTACAGGACCACCGCGGGGCATATGCTCTTTTTGACGGGGAACAGGGCCCAGGCGGCGAACCCCATTGCCAGAAGCACCAGGGCAAGGGCGGCCGGGGCTTTTTTGCTGCGCCCCCTATGGCAGGCGGCTTGGCCGGTCATGGGCACGTTCGGATGGCAAGGGTTTCAAGGGGGGTTACGCCGCGCGCACGGCGTCGGCCACCCGCAGGGTGGCCACG